>NZ_BAABGL010000003.1:0-215948 GCF_039541555.1 Brevibacterium pityocampae
CGTCCGCTACACCCAGCGCCTCGCCGAAGCCGGGGCCGTGGCCTCGGTCGGCTCGACCGGCGATTCTTACGACAACGCCCTGGCCGAGGCCTTCAACTCGCTGTTCAAGGCCGAGCTGAACCGTAACCACGGCCCCTGGACGGGCATCGACGAGCTTGAGATCGCGACCGCTGAGTACATCGACTGGTTCAACCACCGACGTCTCCACGGCGATATCGGCATGATCCCACCCGTCGAGCTCGAGGACANACTCCCTGAAACTGCTCTCCAACGCCGCCGACATCTACGAGCATGCCGACGATGCGAACCGTCGGCTCCTCAACCAGGCGCTGGTCAAGACGATCTACATCGACGAGGACAACGACGTGCGCGTCGGCTACCGCAACCCGTACGACGGGCTGAGCATCCCCGGCCTCCATGCCGACGCGCTGAGCTGGGCCGCCGAGGCAAAGAAGATGGGCCAGGCTGAACCCTCGACCAAGGGCGGACCCTTGGCCGCGAGTTCAAACCTGACCCGTTTGGGGTGGCTAACGGGACTTGAACCCGCGACCCCCGCGACCACAACGCGGTGCTCTACCAGCTGAGCTATAGCCACCATCGCTGCCAGCAGGCAGCATCGACCATTCTAGGGCGGTCCCAGGCCGGGGGGCAAACCGGGTGGGTGTGATGAATCCCGCACTCCACCGGCGCCGCGCAGCCTGTGCCTCGCACCTGGGCCGCTGTTGCCCTGCACTCGCCGCCGACAGCAGGAACAATGCCTGCCCGCCCCCGCCCCGACGGTTCCTCCACGAACGCTGAGGAACGCAACGATTGGGTCGCCGAAGGGTAACTATTCGGACTCGGACGCAGTCATGCCCGGAGCACGTTCGTATGCTTGTCTCCGTCGTCGTCGCCGCACGCCTCCCCGTCTCCGAATCCCGAACCGAGGTCACCCGCTCCATGCCCATCGCCCAGGTGCACGTCTCCGCCGATCGCTCGGCGGAAGCGACCGTGGATGGTGCCACCTCCCACCATCCCGACCTGGGTGCTGCCATGACCCGGCTGACCGCGCTCGCCCGCGAGGGCGGTCAGCCCGTCACCCTCGAGATCCACGACGACGGCACCGTGCGCACGCTCCACATCGATCCGAGCGGCCGCGTCTCCATGCAGGCCGCACCGCTCGCACCCTCGCAGCAATCCGCACCCTCGCAGCCGGCCGCGCCCTCGCAGCAGTCCGAGATCCCGGCCGCCGCACCGGAGGAGCCCCCCGCGCCCGAGGAGACAGACCCGGCCGCCGCCTCGCCGCCGCGCGCCAGCACGCCCGACGGCTATCCGATCGGCACCCCGTACTCCGGTCCGGCCGCTCCCGGCGCGAATGCGCGCACCCGCCGCCGGGCCCAGCGCCAGGCCGACCGCCGGACCGCGGCGCAGTCCGCGCGCAGTGCGCCCACCCGCTCGAAGGCCCCCGACAGCGGGGCCGCTCGGCATCACCCCCGTCGGTCGCGGGTGCGCGGTCTCACCGCACCGACGATCGTTCTCGCGGTCATGCTCGTCGTCGCGCTCGGCGCCTATTTCCTGCCCCGGATCATCGGCTCCCCCGACGGGCTGACCCCGCAGAGCATCCCGGCCGGCAGCACGAACACCTCGGAGGACTCGCTCGCCCTCGAGGACGGCCGGACCCCGGTCCCCGGTTTCGCCGCCCAGCCGACGTGGGAGTCCGAGGTGCCGGCGACCGCCTCGGTCACGGCGACGGGCCGCGGCGTGCTCGTCGTCGACGGCAACGCCCTCGCCGTCCTCGACCCGGAAACCGGCGAGTCCCGGTACACGGAGGACATCGACGCGCCGATCAGCTTCGCGGTCGACACCGTCATCGATGGCGAGCGCGCGCTCGTGTGGCGCACCGGAGACCGCGCCCAGGCCCTGTTCGACGGCGAGACCGCCCCGATCGAGTACACGATCCCGGACGACGCCCGCATCTCCTCGGCCGGCACGAGCGTGCTCATCAAGGAGGGCAACTCCTTGTCGACCTTCACCCGCGACGGCCTCACCGCGATCCCCACCCCGGACCCGGGGTACACACCGATGGCGCTCGACGGCACCGCGCTCATCAGCGCGGAGTTCTCCGGCACGGTGACCACGACGGACGTCGACACCGCCGAGAGCTCCGAGATCCTCCTCGAGAGCCCGTCCGACGACCTGCAGATCTTCCGCTGGGTGACCGCCGGGCACGGCAAGATCGTGTCGCTGTGGGGCGAACCGGGCGCGAGCGCGACGAGCGGCCACCGGATCCAGCTCGTCGTCCACTCCGCCGCGGACGGTCGCATCTTCTCCACCGTGTCGACCACGACCGACGCGGTGGGCGAGGCGAACTGGGTGCGCGGGCAGGGATACCGCCTGGCCGTCATCGGCCCCTACCTCTTCACCGTCGACGGCGGGCTGCTCGTGCGCAACGCCACCGCGCACCACCTGCGCATGGCCGAGCCGCGCGGGGAGATCGTGCCCTCGTCGATCGACGACACGCGGTACCTGCTCCACGGCAACACCGCGTGGCGCTCGGACGCGAATCTGCTCGCCGTCACCGACTCCGGTTCCCACGCGATCGTGCGCACCGGCCAGGACCGGGTCGTCGGCTACCCCGCCCAGTGAACCCGGCGCCGCATGGGCGCGAACCGCGCCGCGCACGAATTGCGGTCGTTGTGTAAGCGTCGCTTTCGTCTTCTACGCACCGTAGTCGTTACGATGAACACAGGAGCGTCACAGCCGTCCCCCGCTCGGCCACCACCCTGATCGAACGCCGGCGACGACGACCCCGGGCCACACCCCGGAACTCCTCCATTCGATGTCGACCCCGAGGACCGCACGTGCGCCCCAGCCCGATGATCGGCCGCACCGCCGCCGCCGTGGGCGTCGCTGCGCTCCTCGCCGGCGGTTCCGCGATCGGGGCGGCAGCCGTTCCGACGGCCGGGCCCGCACCCGCTCCCCCGGCATCCGAGTCCGACACCGCACCCGAGGCGCCCGTTGCCGCTCCCGAGGCACCCGCCGCCGAGGCGCCCGCCCCCTCACCGCAGCCCACGAACGTTCCGGGCCCCGCCGCGATCCCGACGGAACCGGCGCCGGAGGCTCCGCAGCAGGAATCCCCGCAGGACGTTCCGCAGGACAGCGGCACCGATGCCGAGGCGCCCGCTGAGGACCCGGAGATCGGCCCGAGCGAACCGGGCTCGGACCCGAGCGATGACCCCGGCCTGGGGCCGGTCGATCCGACCGCAGATCCGACACCGGAACCGACCGCAGATCCGACGCCGGGCCCGACCGCGGCACCGGAGCCGACGGATACGCCGACGTCCGAGCCGACGCCCGACCCCAGTCCGACGGAGACCGCCTCCCCGACACCGGGCCCCACTCCCACGGACACCTCTTCTCCGTCGGCGACGCCGGCGCCCACGCCGACCCCGACTCCCACGGGCGACCCGGAGAACCCCGGCGATGGTGGAACCGATCCGGATGAGGGGACTCCGAGCGGCACCCCCACCCCGGAACCCACCCCGGCTCCGAGCTCCCCTGAGCCCGAACCGACCCCGGAACCCACCCCGACTCCGAGCTCCCCTGAGCCCGAACCGACCCCGGATGACCCGGGGCGCGACGATTCCGGACCGCGCGACGAATCCGATGACCCCGACGACAGCGGTGACGAGCCGGCCGACCCCGAGTCCGACGACTCCGGTCCGGGAGCGGACGACCGCGGTTCCGGATCCGGCGACCGGCGACCGCGGACGAACGATCCGGTGACCGGCAGCGGCGGTTCCTCGGGCACCGAGGTCCCCAACAGGGCCGGCACCGACTGGGCTCCGCAGGCGGGGAACTCGGGCCAGGCGCTGAACGAGGACTACTCCGACCCGGTGCCGCAGGCTCCGGGCTCCCAGGACGACCAGGACGTCATCAGCGACGGGACCGACGACGCGACCCCTGATCCCGACACCGACTCCGATATCGATGCCGCCGGTGACGCCACCGGGTTCGGCTTCAGCTGGCCGCTCGCAGCGCTCATCGCCATCGGCCTGCTATGCCTGGCCTTCATCGCCTTCGTCATCGGCCGTCGCGGCTCCGACGAGCACTGAAGCCCCCGCGGCCCCGACCGAACCACCCCGAACCGGACTGCCGTCGAGGCTTCACCGGGCTGTCGCGCCCCCAGCTCCCGGACCCCGCACATGGGCACCGCGCAGGTGCCCGGCACATGAGAAAGCGCCCGCCCTGGTCATCAGACCTGGACGGACGCTTTCGGTGGTACACCCCCCGGGACTCGAACCCGGAACCCACTGATTAAGAGTCAGTTGCTCTACCAATTGAGCTAGAGGTGCGCAACGAGTCACCACTATACACTCACTCCGAGGCCGACGAGAACTCGAATCCGGAGAATGTGGCACGTTTCACTCCGGGCACCGGATCAGAGGTAGAGCCCGGTCGATTCGTCGCCGGCCTGCTGTCCGATCGCGTGGACGTCGCGCTCCCGCAGGAGCGTGTACGCACTGCCCTCGAACTCGACCTCGGCGCGGTCCTCGGGATCGAAGAGGATCATGTCGCCCAGGCTCACCTGGCGGACGTGCGGACCCGCGGCGACGACCTCTCCCCAGCCGAGCCGGCGGCCCACCGCCGCGGTGGCGGGGATGACGATCCCGGCGCGGGACTTCCGCTCGCCCGATTCCCGACCCGGCTGGACGAGGATCCGGTCGTGGAGCATCCGGATCGGGAGGCCTGCGGAATCAGGCACGCGACTTCCGGATGGCGAGGAAGGTGACGAGTGCGGCGACGCTGAGGATCACACCGCCGATGAGCGCCGCGCGATCCGACTTGACCGAGCCGTCGTCGGCCACGAGCACGGACTTGGCGCTCTCCGCCGCGCGGTTCGCCAGCGCCGAGGGGTGCACCCGCCCCATGAGCTCGTCGACATTCGCGGCGAGGCGCTGTTCGCGCAGGCGGATCGATTCGACGAGCTGGGCCTTGTCGGCGGAGTCGACGGTGACGTCGGAGGTGTAGACGTTGCTGCTCATGGTGATGTGTCCTCGGGTCGGCGGGTGTGGCGGTGCCGCGCCCCGCGCCCAGAGCCTGCAGTCGCCGCTGCTGCGCCCGGGTGCCGCACCGTATCCTTCGCCCCTGAGCTTACCGAATCCCGGCGGCTATGGTTGAACCGGACAGACCGCCAGAGAAAGGACTCCATCGTGCCCCGCCTCGAGATCGGCGACACCGCCCCGGACTTCACCCTGCCCGATTCCACCGGCACCCCCGTTACGCTGTCGGACTACCGCGGCCGCCGTGTGGTCGTGTACTTCTATCCCGCGGCCATGACCCCGGGCTGCACCACCCAGGCATGCGACTTCCGCGACTCCCTCGCCGCGCTCGAGGCCGCCGGCGTCGCAGTGCTCGGGGTCTCACCTGACTCCCCGGAGAAGCTCGCGAAGTTCGTCGAGAAGGAGGGGCTGAACTTCCCGCTCCTGTCCGATCCGGACAAGGAGATGATGAAGGAGTGGGGCGCGTTCGGCGAGAAGAAGAACTACGGCAAGGTCGTGCAGGGCGTCATCCGCTCCACTGTCGTGATCGACGCCGAGGGCACGGTCGAGCACGCTCAGTACAACGTCAAGGCCACCGGGCACGTCGCCCGGCTCCGCAAGCAGCTCGGCCTCGACTGAGCGCTGCCGTCGCACCGGGGCACCTCGAGCACGGCTCCACCTGCTCGTGGGATAGGATCTCGGTGCGACTCGCGCGAGTGGCGGAATCGGCAGACGCGCTGGATTTAGGTTCCAGTGTCTTCGGACGTAGGGGTTCAAGTCCCCTCTCGCGCACACCTCGGCCCCGGCCCGCTCCCCCCGGCACCGCAGCGCCGGGGAGCGACCGATCTCAGCCCTGGTCGGGCTGCAGGTCCGTGCCCGGGTCCTCGTCGGGCCGGTAGCGCGGGACGTTGGAGATCTTGCCCTCGTGCTGCATGTCGCCGGGCCGCTCCCCGATCGCCGGCTGCCGCTGGGACGGGAAGTCCTTGAGGTCTCCGGTCTTGTTCGCGTCCCACTCCTCGAGGGTGAGCGGCGTCTGCAGCCACAGCGTGACGAGCTCCGCGCAGGCCCTGAGGGAGTCGACGTGCGTGCGCTCCCAGCCGTGCGAGGCATCGAGTCCGAACGCCAGGAGCGCCGCGCGCGCCCCGGCACCGGCCTCGAGCGCGGCGGCGACATCGGAGCGGTAGAAGTGGAAGATGTCGCGGGCCACCGGCAGCTCGTGGCGCTGGGCCAGCGTGATGAGCTTGCGGGTGAGGTGGTAGTCGAAGGGCCCGTGCATGTCCTTGAGCGGGATCGTGATGCCGTACTCGATCGCATTCTGACCCGGCGCGCACACCGCGTTGTCGATCGACACGAGCTCTGCGACGTCGTCGGACACCCCGGACGAGGCACCGTGGCCGACCTCTTCGAAGATCGTCACCATGATGCTCGTCCGGTGCGGCAGGCGCAGACGGCCCTCCTTGACGCTCTTCGCCGCGGCGAGCGCGATCGCGACCCCGGCCTTGCCGTCGAGGTGGCGGGAGTTGATGTACCCGGAGCGGGACCGCTGCGGCCCGGCCATGAGCGCCACGGTGTTCCCGATCTCGATGCCGAGCTCCTCGAGCCCCTCCCTCGACTCGACGCGCTCGTCGACGCGGACTTCGACGTGCTCCCAGCCGACGCCCTGCGTGTCGATCTCGTCGCCGAACGCGTGCCCGCTCGACTTGAGCGGCAGGATGGTGCCGGTGTAGACGACGTCGGGGAACTCGGTGACGATCTGCACCCGGGCGCCCTCGGCGAAGCGTGCGGAGAAGGTGCCGACCGGCACCACTGAGAGGCGCCCGTTGGGCTTGAGACCCGACACCATGCAGCCGATCGTGTCGGCGTGCACGACGAGCGAGCGGTCGAAGGTCTCCGTCTCCCCCGGCAGGTCGACGATGAGGGTGCCCTGCCGGGTCACCGTCGAGTCGAGTCCGAGGTCGTTGACGATGTCGCCGATGTACTGCATGACGGCGTCCGTGCGGCCGGACGGGCTGGGGGTGCGCAGCAGCCGGAACAGGATGTCGACCATCCACTCGGTGTCGATCTCACCGGTCGACAGGTCCTGGAACCCGGTGAGGTTCGCCTTGCCGAGCTCCTGCACGTCGATCGTCCGGTCGTCGCTCGGTGCGGTGCCGGCCCGGGCGGTGCCGGTGGTGGTCGTGTCCGTTCCTGCGGTGTCGGTGCCGACCGCATCGATCCCGGCGAGGTCGTCCGTATGGTCCTTCATGGTGCCTCCTGCTGCGTTCTCACTGCTCACGGCAAGAGTAGCGGCTCGACGAACCGCCGGTGAAACGGTCTCGGGCGGCGGCGCGCGGGGACCTCAGTTGACGGGGTCCTGCGGCTTCTCCGGCTGCCAGGTCCACGGGGTGCGGGCGGAGTTCGGGAACAGGTAGTCGATGAACTCCGCCGGCACGGGCTGCGGTTCGTGGTTCGCCAGCCCGGGACGCTCATTGGCCTCGATGAACACGTACTCCTCGCCCTCGACGTCGGGCACGAGCAGGTCGATGCCGCTCACCGGGATGTCGATCGCCTTGGTGGCGGTGAGCGCCGCCTGGGCGAGGGCTGGGCTGAGCCGGTCGGTGACGTCGTGGATGGTGCCGCCGGTGTGGAGGTTCGCGGTCCGGCGGACCTGCAGCCGCTCCCCCGCCTCGAGCACGTCGTCGAAGGTGTAGCCGCCCTCGCGCACGGTCGCCTCGGTCGCGTCGTCGAGCGGGATCTTCGACTCCCCGCCGGTCGCGGCGGCGCGCCGCTTCGAATGGCGGCGGATGAGTTCGTGGATCGGCGTCTCGCCGTCGCCGACGATCGTCGCCGGCCGGCGGATCGCCGCCGCCGACACGCGGCCGTTGATGACGAGGATCCGCAGGTCGTCGCCCTCGGCGAACTCCTCGAGGAGCACCTCGGAGCCCTCGCCCCCGGCGCGCCGGAGCGCGTCCTTGAGCTGCTTCTCCGTCTGCACCCCGATGGTGATCCCGGCGCCCTGCTCACCGCGCACCGGCTTGACGACGAGAGCGCCGACCTCGTCGAGGAACTCGACATCCTCCTGATCGAAGGTGGCGCTGCGGCCCCGGGGCACGCGCACCCCGGCCTTCTCCACGATCTTGCGGGTGACCCGCTTGTCCTCGCACCGGCTCATCGCCACCGCGGTGGTGTACTGCGACAGGGATTCCCGGGTGATGACGGTGCGGCCGCCGTGCTCGAGCTGGATGTAGCCGGTGTCGGCGTCGAGCACGGTGACGCGGATGCCGCGGCGGATCGCCTCGTCGGCGATGATCCGCGAGTACGGGTTGAGCTCCTCGAGTCCCTCGATCTGCCGCTTCGCGTACAGCTTCTCGTTGATCGCGTTCTTGCGCTTGATGCCGTAGACCGGGGTGCGGTCGAAGCCGAGCCGCTCGTAGAGCTTGATCGCGCCCTCGTTGTCCCACATCACCGACAGGTCCATGAACGCCGCGCCGGCATCGCGCATCCGATGGGCGAGGGTGATCGCGAGCTGCTTGCCGAGCCCGGCGTGGACGGTCGCCGGATCGACGGCGAGGCACCACAGCGAGGAACCGCGGTCCGGGTCGTCGAACAGCGCCCGGTGGTCCACGCCGGTGACGGTCCCGATGATCTCCCCGTCGGCGGTGTCGACCGCGACGAGGTACTGCACCGCGGGGTTGTGGTTGTGGTTGTCCCACATCACCTCGACATCGGCGGGCACCATCTGCCGGAGCACGTAGATCCGGTTCATCCGCTCGGCCTCGTCCTTCGTGCGGACGGGGCGGATCTCGATCCCCGGGATCGGGGTCGACTCCGGGATCTCCCCGGTGAGGTCGAGCCGGTACGTGTGGCTCGGGTCGATGAAGTACTCCTCCGGGTGGAGTGCCACGAGCACGTGCGGATCCTTGAGGTACATGCAGATGTCGCGCGTGCCGCCGGCCTCGTCGCGCAGCACGCGGCCGATCTCCTCGATCTCCGAGAAGGTCTGGCCGAAGACCAGTCGGCCCCAGCCCAGCTCCTGGATCACGTCGGTCTTCATCGGTGTCTCCTGTTCGCCGGTGCCGGTCGGGTCCGGGCCGGGGTGGGCGGTGGGCTGGGGCATGGGTTCAGGCGGCCGGCCCCGTGATGCCATGGCTCTGCAGCCACAGCTCGAGCAGCGCGATCTGCCACAGGCGGTTGCCGCGCAGCGGAGTGAGGTTCCCGTTCGGATCCTGCAGCAGCTGCGCCACGGAGTCCTGCTGGAACAGCCCGCGGTCCCGTGCGGTCTGCCCGGTCACGGCGTCGGTCACCATTTCGAGGTAGGGGCCGGCGAGGTGCTTGAGCGCCGGCACCGGGAAGTAGCCCTTCGGCCGGTCGATGACGGCGGCCGGGATGACCCTGCGACCGGCCTCCTTGAGCACGCCCTTGCCGTCCTGCGCGGTCTTGAGGCGGGCCGGGCACTGCGCGGCGAGCTCGACGAGGTCGTGGTCGAGGAACGGCACGCGCGCCTCGAGGCCCCACGCCATCGTCATGTTGTCCACGCGCTTGACCGGGTCGTCGGTGAGCATGATCTGGGTGTCGATCCGCAGCGCCTTGTCGATCGCGCTCGACGCGCCCGGGTGCCGGAAGTGGGCGTCGACGAACTCGCCGGATACGTCCGAGCCGGCGAGGAACCGGGGGCTGACGAGCTGCGCCATCTCCTCGTGGCTGCGGTCGAAGAAGGCGCCCCGGTAGCTCGCGAGCGCGGCCTCCGGGTCGGTCCCGGCGGCGTACATCGGCGGGTACCAGTGGTAGCCGGCGAACACCTCGTCGGCACCCTGCCCGGACTGGACGACCTTGACGTGCTTGGCGACCTCCTCGCTGAGGAGGTAGAAGGCGACGGCGTCGTGGGACACCATGGGCTCGGACATCGCATGGATCGCGTTCCCGAGCGCCGGCAGCATGCGGGCGGTGTCGATCCGGATCTGGTGGTGGCGGGTCCCGAAGTGCTCGGCGATGACGTCGGAGTACTTGAACTCGTCGCCCTCCTCGCCGCCGGCGGCCTCGAAGCCGATCGAGAAGGTGTTGAGCCCGTGCTGGCCCTCCTCGGCGAGCAGGCCGACGATGAGGCTCGAGTCGAGTCCGCCGGAGAGCAGCACGCCGACGGGCACATCGGCGACGAGGCGGCGGCGCACCGCGGTGCGCAGGCTCTCGAGGATCGCGTCCTCCCAGTCGTTGTCCGACCAGTCGGCCTTCGCCGGATCGCCCTCGTAGATCGGTTCCCAGTAGGTCTTCTGCGTGCGGGTGCCGTCGGGCTCGATCCACATGAGGGTGGCCGGCGGGAGCTTCCGCACGCCCTGGAGCATGGTGTACGGCGCGGGCACGACGGCGTGGAAGGTCATGTAGTGGTGGAGGGCGACGGGGTCGATCCGGGTGTCGACTCCCCCACCGGCGAGGATCGCCGGGAGGGTGGAGGCGAAGCGGAAGCTGCCGTCGACCTCGGCGTAGTAGAACGGCTTGATGCCCAGCCGGTCGCGGCCTGCGAGCACGCGGCCGGTGCGCTCGTCGAACAGCGCGAAGGCGAACATGCCCTTGAGGCGGTGGACGAAGTCCTCTCCCCACTGCGCGTAGGCCTTGAGGATGACCTCGGTGTCGGAGTGGCCGCGGAAGGAGTGGCCGAGGCCGCGGAGCTCCTCGAGGAGTTCCGGGTAGTTGTAGATGCAGCCGTTGAAGACGATGCTCAGGCGCGTGTCCGGGTCGTGCATGGGCTGGGCGCCGGCGTCGGAGAGGTCGATGATCGCGAGCCGGCGGTGGCCGAAGACGACGTTGTCCTTCGCGTAGGTGCCCTGGCCGTCGGGACCGCGGTCCGTCATGGTCCGGCTCATCGCCTCGACAGCGGCGCTGTCCGGCGCGTGGACCGTCCCGATCTCACCACAGATTCCGCACATGGCCTCTCACATCCTCATCTCGTCGGCGTCCCGGGACTGACCCGGATTCTCATCCTATCGGTTCGGGCACGGTGCCGGTGCGGGCGGACGGGGAAGGCGGGCGAGGTCACGGCGGCTCCGCCGAGGACAGCCGAGCTGGTCCCGGTCGCGGCAAGGCGGCCTGTGCCGTCAGGTCGGGGCTGCGGCGCTCACCACGGTGAATCGGCGGTCGCGCGCCCACTGCACGGAGGTCCCGAAGACGCGGTCGACGATCGGACGGTACCGCAGGTGCGTGTTGAAGACGCAGACGAGGCGCCCGCCGGGGGCGAGCAGCTCGTGCGCCCGGTGGATGAGGGTCCGCGCGGTGCCCGTCTCGATGGTCGTCCCGTCATGGAACGGCGGGTTGAGGACGACGAGGTCGAACATGCCGGCCGCGACTGCCTCGGCTCCCGCGCCCCAGGGCAGCGGAGCGGTCGCGTCCTGGAGGAGGAGCCGCGGACAGGTCGGCTGCGAGTGGTGCGGGTCGGCGGCACGCGCCCGTGAGCCGTTCCCGTCAGGCGTCCCGGCGGCGCAGGTCACCGCGGCCGAGGCGATCGCCGCCCGGGACACGTCCACACCGGTGAGTGCCGCTCCGGGGTGGAGCGCGCCGAGCGCGGCGAGCAGCCAGCCGTTGCCGCAGCCGAGGTCGAGGATACGGCGGGGCGCCACCGGCTGGTCGGCGTCCGTGGGAACGGGTTCCGCTGCCGCGGGCGGGGAGCCGTCGGCTTCGGGCAGGTCCGTCGCCGGTGCCGCCGGGCCGAGGTGGCTGCGGACGGCGTCGAGGAGGAGCTCGGATCCGGGGTCGGATGTCGGGCCGCCGAAGCAGGCGCCGAACGCGCTCACCCGGATGTCCGGGATGCCGGGGACCCGCGTGCTCACGGCAGCGGTCCGCGGGGCGGGGATCCGATCGGAGGCACCCGGGACCGGAGCGTGCGATGCGGTTCCCTGCGAAGCCGCGCTCCGCGGTCGCGAGGCGATGAGGAGTCGGGACTTCGCGCGGCCGGGCGACACATCGACGCGGTCGTAGAACTTCGCGAGCTCGGCGTTGAGCCCCCGGCTCATGTGCTTGTCGCGTCCGACGACGACGAACTCCGCGGCCACCGGGGCGAGCACCTCGAGGTACTCGTCGAGCACCCGCACCGCCTTCGGTGCGGAGAGGATCACCCGGCAGGGCCCGGGGAGGGAGCGCGATGCCTCGGCGAGCGCCCGCAACCCGGGGGTGGGCTGCACGGATGCCATCCGCTGGATGCGTGATCCGACCGCCTCGACCGCGTCGACGGCCCGGCGCGCGGACTCCTCGGCTGCGATCGAGTCCGCGTAGGCGACGACCGGGCCGGCCCCGGTGAGTGCGACCACGAGAGCGAGGGCGCCGCTCGCGTCGTCGAGGACGATCGAGCCGGGTGCCGGAGTGTCAACCCCGTCAGTTCGGTCGGTGCCCGCTCCGTCCGTGCCGTTTCCGTCCGTCCCCATCGTGGCGGCCTCCGCACCGCTTCCCGCCGCCGGTCGGCCGGAGACGTCGAGCACCCCGGCAGCGCGGCCCGTCAGGTACTCCTGGACCAGGCGCGCATCGGGGTGACCGAGCGGCCAGCCGGCGAACACTGCGGCGAGCTCCCGGTCGGTGGCCGCGATCGGTCCGTCGGGGCGGAGCAGGGCTTCGGGCAGGAGGGAGGCGGGCATGGCGACAGTCTACGGAGACGGTGCGGCAGGGAGGCTGCGCGCCGCGGGGAGGAGCACCCCGGCAGGTCGGGACGACGCCGCCGATGTGCGCACCCCACCGCAGAGGCGCAGGTGGGGCGGGCCGACCGGGGCGGACGCCTCGTGCACGGTCCGGCCGGCGCCGACTATGGTGGACAGGGACGACCGGCCCCGTTGAGGAGATCCCCCATGACCATTCTCGTCGGCTACACGCCGAACCCCGAAGGCACCGCAGCAGTGGAATTCGGCATCCGCCAGGCCCGCGCATTCGACGACACCCTGCTCGTGCTCAACGCCGGGATCGGCGAATCGAAGGACGAGCGCGGCGTCGCCTCGGAGGAGCAGCTCGCCGAGATCGTGAAGAAGCTCCAGTCCGCGAGCATCAAGTACGAGCTCAAGCAGTTCCTGCGCGGCAACGACGCCGTCGAGGAGATCCTCGCGCTCGCGGAGGCGTCCCCCGAGGTCTCGATGATCATCATCGGTTCCCGCAAGCGCTCGGCCGTCGGCAAGCTCATCATGGGCTCGTCCGCGCAGCGGATCATCCTCGGCTCCCCCGTCCCCGTGGTCTCCGTCAAGGCCTGACCCTGGCGCGGCCGCCCCGGCCTTCCCCGAAAGTCCCGCGATTCCTGCAATCCCCCTCACAACCTGTTCAGGTCGAAGGGGTGAGTGCAGGAATTGCGGGACTTTCCCCTCATGGAGCCCTGTGACCTGAGGACGGGCAGTCGTCCACAGGCAGTGGAGGGGGTCTTGTCCGGGGCTGCCGGGCGATGGAGCCTGGTGCCATGAGCCTCATCGTCACTCAGCAGGATCTGTTCGATCATGGGGCGCACTGGCGCACGATATCCGCCATGACGGCGTGCTGCCTCAAGCGACTGATGCCCGGCGTGTACCTGCTGCACCGCCGATGCACCGAACCGCTCCACCGCCCCGGCACCCGGATGATCGAACCGATCGATGACGACCGCTTGGCATCACTCGGGTCGAACACCGCGCACATCCGCTACGCCGCCGGTCGTGCCCTCCTCATCGAGGCGTTCACCGCAACCCGGCATGGGGGCCGGCTCGTCTCGAGCGGAGCTGCGGTATTCTCGCACGGCAGTGCCGCCCATCTCCATGCCCTCCCCTTCGCGATCGACGAGAGACCGCTGGTCGAGGTGCAGCGACCGGGCAAGAGCAGGCAGAAGGGGTACACCCGGCTCCGACCGATGCAGGTCGGTGCCGATCAGATCGTGGAGGTCTCGGGACTGCGCACCACCTCGCCCGCACGGACCGTCCTCGACATCGCACGCACCCGGGGCCTCGACCAAGGGCTGCCGATGGCCGAGGCCGCCCTTCGCAGCGGAGCGCTCACCGCCGAGGACCTCATCGTCTCTCGGGACTCGCATCCCGGCAGGCGACTGCACGTCGATGACGCGCTGCTCCGCCTCCTCAGCGGGCGCAGCGAGAGCGCGGGCGAAGCACTCCTCAAGATCCGTCTCGATCGTGCCGGGCTGCTCGGCGACCTGGTCGAGCAGTATTCGGTGTACGACGAGCACGGGTTCGTCGCACGTGTGGACTTCGCCCACTCCGGGACGAAGCTCGCGATCGAGTTCGACGGCTACGGGAAGTACTTCCTCGATGATGCGGACGGCCGGGCGGCGCTGAAGCAGGAGCGTCGGCGGGAAGCCGACCTGCGCGCCGCCGGCTGGGAGGTCATCCGCGTCGAATGGCGCGATCTCTTCGACCCGGCGGCGATGCGACGCCTGTGCGCACGCATCGCTCGGCACCTCGCAACCCGCAGTGCCGCTTGACCACCCGGTCCGAATCACGAAACTCCCGCAGAACCTGCAGTGGCCCGCACAACCTGTTCAGGTGGTGCGGGCCACTGCAGCTTTCGCGGGCATCTGCCGCAAGGCAGCCCCGCGGCCTGTCGCCTGGAGATCAGGCGAGGAGATCGCGCATCAGCTGCGCGGTCTCCGAAGGCGTCTTGCCGACCTTGACGCCGGCGGCCTCGAGGGCCTCCTTCTTCGCCTGCGCGGTGCCCGACGAGCCGGACACGATCGCGCCGGCGTGGCCCATCGTCTTGCCCTCCGGCGCGGTGAAGCCCGCGACGTAGCCGACGACCGGCTTGGTGACGTTGGCCTTGATGAACTCGGCCGCGCGCTCCTCGGCGTCGCCGCCGATCTCGCCGATCATCACGATCGCCTCGGTCTCCGGGTCCTTCTCGAACGCGGCGAGCGCGTCGATGTGGGTGGTGCCGATGACCGGGTCGCCGCCGATGCCGATGCAGGTGGTGAAGCCGAGGTCCCGCAGCTCGTACATCATCTGGTAGGTCAGCGTGCCCGACTTCGACACGAGGCCGAGCTTGCCCTTCTCGGTGATGTTCGACGGGATGATGCCCGCGAGCGATTCCCCGGGGGAGATGATGCCCGGGCAGTTCGGGCCGATGATCCGGGTCGCGTTGCCCTTCTCGGTGGCGTGCGCCCAGATCGCGGCGGAGTCCTGCACCGGGATGCCCTCGGTGATGATGACGAGGAGCTCGATGCCGGCATCGATGGCCTCGAAGCCCGCGTCCTTGGAGAACGCCGGGGGCACGAAGGCGACGGACACGTTCGCGCCGGTGGCCTCCATGGCCTCGCCGACGGAGGCGAACACCGGCAGCTCGACGTCCGCGCCGGCGGCGTCCTTGTGGCTCACGGTGGTGCCGGCCTTGCGGGCGTTGACGCCGCCGACCACATTGGCGCCGGCGGCGAGCATCCGCGCGGTGTGCTTGGTTCCCTCACCGCCGGTGATGCCCTGGACGATGATCTTCGAATCCTGGTTGAGGAAAATCGACATGGTGTTATACGACCTTTCGGGCTATCAGTTCGCGGCGGCGAGTTCGGCGGCCTTGTCGGCTCCGCCGTCCATCGTGTCGGTGAGGGTCACCAGCGGGTGTCCGGCCTGCTCGAGGATCGCGCGGCCCTCCTCCACGTTGTTGCCGTCGAGGCGCACGACGAGCGGCTTGGTGGCCTGGTCGCCGAGGATCTCGAGGGCCTTGACGATGCCGTTGGCGACGGCGTCGCAGGCGGTGATCCCGCCGAACACGTTGACGAACACGCTCTTGACCTGCTCGTCGCCGAGGATGACGTCGAGGCCGTTGGCCATGACCTCGGCCGAGGCGCCGCCGCCGATGTCGAGGAAGTTCGCCGGCTTCACGCCGCCGTGGTCCTCCCCGGCGTACGCGACGACGTCGAGGGTCGACATGACGAGTCCCGCGCCGTTGCCGATCACGCCGACCTCGCCGTCGAGCTTGACGTAGTTGAGGCCGAGCTTCTTGGCCTTGAGCTCGAGCGGGTCCTCGGCATCGATGTCGTGGAGGTCCGCGTGGTCCTCGTGGCGGAAGTCGGCGTTCTCGTCGAGCGAGACCTTGCCGTCGAGCGCGATGATGTCGCCGGCCGCGGTCGACACGAGCGGGTTGACCTCGACGAGGGTGGCGTCCTCGGCGTCGAACACGGTCCACAGCTTCTGCAGCACCACGGCGATCTTGGATGCGACGTCGCCCTCGAACCCGGCGGCGGCGACGATCTCCTGGGCCTTCGCGGCGTCGATCCCGGTGAGCGGGGACACGGCGACCCGGGCGAGCTCCTCGGGACGCTCCTCGGCCAGGGTCTCGATGTCCACGCCGCCCTCCCTGGAGCACATGGCGAGGTAGGTGCGGTTGGCGCGGTCGAGGAGGATCGAGAAGTAGTACTCCTCGGCGATGTCCGCGCCCTCGGCGATCATGACCTTCTTGGTGATGTGGCCCTTGATGTCGAGGCCGAGGATCTCCTCGGCCTTCTCCTTGGCCTCGGCCGGGTCGTGGGCGAGCTTGACGCCGCCGGCCTTGCCGCGGCCGCCGATCTTGACCTGCGCCTTGACGACGACGGTGCCGCCGCCGAGCGCCTCGGCCGCGGCCTGCGCCTGTTCGGGGGTGTCGGCGACCTGTGCGCGGAGCACGGGCACCCCGTGCTTCTCGAAGAGGTCACGCGCCTGATACTCGAAAAGATCCACGTGTGTTCCTTACGTCCGTGCGCGCCCGGTCCGGGTCCGGATCGACCGTGGCCCTGCGGGCGCGCCGCTTGCGGGTGGGTATGAAGCGAATCAACCGCTTCCCACACTAGTCGCTCATCCGAGTGCGGACACAAGCGACCCGGCCGAACGTGGACGCCGGCCCCGGCCCGAGGCGCCCGCCGCACCCGAACCGCGCTCCCGTCGCCCGCACGCAGCCCGCCTGCCGCTCCCCGTCGCCCGGCCCCGCGCCGGCCCCACGGCGGCGTCGCCCCGGCCCCGCGCCGGTCCCGCCCGAAACCACGCCGGCCTCGCCGTCAAGAATCTTGAAGCACCGGTATCTTGACGGCGACGTATCATGGGGGCATGGATGAGGTCGACCGGATCGTCGCGGCGTGGCGCCATGAGCGCCCCGACCTCGACGTGTCCCCGATGGAGGTCCTGTCGCGCGTGTCGCGCCTGTCGAAGCAGCTCGACAAGGCCCGCAAGGTCACCTTCCACAACCACGGACTCGAGGTGTGGGCCTTCGACGTGCTGTCCGCGCTCCGGCGCTCCGGCGCGCCGTATCAGCTCTCCCCCTCCCGCCTCATCGGCGAGATGATGGTGACCTCGGGGACGATGACCAATCGGATCGACCGCCTCGTCACCGCCGGCTGGGTCTCCCGGCACCCCGACCCCGCGGACCGCCGCGGCGTGCTCGTGCGGCTCACCGCGGCCGGGCAGGCCAAGGTCGACGGAGCGCTCGCGGAGCTCCTCGTCCTCGAGGCCGAGCTCCTCGCGCAGCTCTCCGCCCCGCAGCGCCGCAAGCTCAGCGAGCTCCTGCGCCAGCTCTCCACCGGGTTCGACGGCGAGGACGAATGAGCGACCGGCACCGCACCGAGTCCGATCGCCGCGAGCTCGCGTTCGACGGCGCGCTCAACCTCCGCGACCTCGGCGGGCTCCCGACCGCTCACGGCCCCACCCGGTTCGGCCGGGTGGTCCGCGGGGGCCGGCGCGAACGCCTCACCGCGGAGGGCTGGCGGCAGCTCGCGGCGTACGGGATCGGGCACGTCATCGACCTCCGCACCCCCGCCGAGGTGCACCGCCGCCCCAGCGACCCGCCCGTTCCCGCGACCGCCTGGGAGTCCTTCGACATCCTCCAGCTGCCGGTCGAGGACTTCGCGGTCGCGGACTACGTCGACGCGCTCGACCACCCCTATCTCAACCACCCCAAGCACTACCCCCTGCTCCTCGACCACTTCCCCGCCGAGCTCGCCGCGGTCATGCGCGCGCTCGCCCGGATCGCCCGGCTCCCGGCCGCTCAGGCCTCTCCCGACTCGCCCCGCCCCGGCGTCTGCATCCACTGCTCGGCCGGCCGCGACCGGACCGGGCTGGTCTCCGCGTGGCTGCTGCAGCTCGCCGGCGTCGCCGACCGCGACATCATCGCCGACTACCGGCGCTCCCTCGACCGGGTCAACGAGTACCACCGCACCTCCGGCCACCCGGTGGAGAAGTACGAGCCGCCCGCGGTGTTCGAGCCCTGGGCCCGCTCCCGCACCGAGGCACTCGCCGAGTTCCTCGCGGCGCACCCCGCCGCCGAGGTGCTCCCCCGGCTCGGGCTGACCGCGCACGAGGTGGCCGCTCTCGCCTCCCTCCTCGCCCCGCAGGGCTCCCGGCCGGCGCCGCCCGCCGGATGAGCACCATCCGCCGGGTGCGCGCCGTCCGCCGGATGAGCCCCGCGGGTCGATCGGGCACTACCGTGCGGACCTGCCCTGCGGCGTTGCTCCCTGACCGCGCCGCCGCTCACCCCTAGACTGCACGTGACCGTCGACGTCCCCCAGCTGAAGGTGATGAGTGTGCGCCAGCGCTTCCTGACCGTTCCCGCAGCCGCTGCGTGCGCGCTGCTCGCCCTCACCGGCTGCGAGGCGACCGGCACCGAGCGCCCGGACCCGCGGCCCTCGGTGAGCCCCGAGGTGGCGACCCCCGTCGAGACCCCGGACTCCGCTCCCGCGATCACGCTCGTCGACGTGTCTCCCGGCGGGCCCGTCGAGGGCGATCCCGTGTGGTCCGGGCTGCAGACCGCCTCGGCGGACGGCGAGGACGCCTACCTCGACGTCTACGTCCACAGCTACCAGGAGCCCAGCGCGGAGGGCGAGGTCACGCTCACGCCGTCGACCCCGGACAGTGTGAGCATCACCCTCCCCGCCGAGGCGGTCGATGCCGAGCGGGCGCCGTTCTACCGGATCCTCGGCACCTTCGCAGTCACCGAGGTCGGGTCCTCGGCGTACACCCTCGAGTCCGTGAGCACGGACGAGATCGCCGAGGTCAGGCCCACCGGTCCGAGCACCGAGGAGCGGTGCACGGCCGAGGACGCGAACGAGCGGATCGAGCAGGCCGCCCAGCAGCTCGCCGACGACCCGGGATCCCGGGAGGAGCTGCGGCTGCTGTGGGCGAGCGCGCCCGAGGTGTGGTGGGGCATCCAGCGCACGGCGGCGACGCTCGGGGACTCCGAGGGCGAGGCGGCCGGCGACTTCCTCACCGAGGCCTGCGGACAGCACCTGGGCTGAGCCCTACTTCTTCTTCGAACCGCCCACGCTCTTCGTCGGACCGCTCCTGCGCGTGGAACGGCTGGAGCGCCCCGCGCCCTCCGCGCGCTCAGCACTCCCCGCACCGTCCACGCCGACTTCGCCGTCCGTGCCCTCGCCGCTCGCGGCGGCGACCTTCGCGGACAGTGCGTCCTGGGCGGCCCGGGCCTGCGCCTCGTGCTCGGTGATCGCGGCACCGTAGGCGCGCAGCGAGGGCGGGGCGAACAGCGCGACGATACACAGCACTGCCGGCACGATCGAACCGACGGGCAGCAACCAGCCGGAGCCGAGCACCGACAGGCCGAACAGGATGAGCAGCACCTGCCAGGCGACCGTCGCCGGCCGCGCCCAGCGGTGCATCCGGTAGAGCCCCATGATCACGGCGACGAGGCCGAGCGCGAGCACGCCGAACATCACCGCGAGCGACAGCAGCGAGGTTGCGACATCGGTGCTCCCGGAGCGCGAGAGCACGACGAAGAATCCGGCGGACACGAGGAGGGCGGCGACCTCGACGGCCACCATCGCGAGTGCGGCCCACACCGTCCACGGCCGGCGGACCGCGGTGGGCTCGGGCCGCTCGGTCACAGAGTGATCCGCTCGAATCCGGGGATCAGGATCTCATCGATGAAGCGCTCGCGGGCGTCGAGCGGGATGAACGCACAGCCGAGCGCGTTGACCGTCGCCCACTCGAGGTCGCTCTGGTCCCAGCCGGCCTCGTCGACGAGGAGGCGCATCTCGCGGGTCACCGAGGTCGCCGACATCAGCCGGTTGTCGGGGTTGACGGTGACGGCGAACCCGAGGTCCTTGAGCCCGGTGATCGGGTGGTCGGCGATCGAGCCGGCGGCCCCGGTCTGGAGGTTCGACGAGGGGCACAGCTCGAGCGGCACCTGGTGGTCGAGGATCCAGGCGGCGAGCCGGCCGAGCGTGCCGTTGCCGTCGACGACGTCCATGTCCTCGACGATCCGCACGCCGTGGCCGATCCGCTGCGCGCCGCACACCTGCACGGCCTCGAGGATCGACTCCACACCCGCGGCCTCGCCGGCGTGGATGGTGACCGGGAAGCACTCGCGGTGGAGAAAGTCGAAGGCCTGGAGGTGGGCGGCCGGCGGGTTGCCCGCCTCGCCGCCGGCGATGTCGAAGCCGACCACGCCGGTGTCGCGGTGGCGGATCGCGAGCTCGGCGACGGCGAGCGAGTTGTTCGCGTGCCGCATGCCGGTGAGGATCTGCCCGGTGCGGATGACGCGCCCGGCCTCGGCGGCGATCGCCTCGCCCTCGTCGAGGCCGGCCTGGACCGCGATCACGGCGGCATCCATGTCGAGGTCGGCGCGCAGGTGCTGCTCGGGCGCCCAGCGCGCCTCGGCGTAGAACACGCCGTCGGCCACCTGGTCGAGCACCCATTCGCGGGCCACCCGGGTGAGGGCGGGCGCGGTCTGCATGACCGCGATGGTGTTCTCGAAGGTCTCGAGGTAGCGGGTGAGGTCACCGGAGTTCGCAGACGCGGAGAACCACGCGGCGAGATCGGCCGGGTCGTCGGCCGGCAGCGTGTGGCCGGCCTCGCTGGCGAGCTCGACGATCGTCGCGGGCCGCAGCCCGCCGTCGAGGTGATCGTGCAGCGACACCTTGGGGAGTCGGAGAATCGGGTCATCGGCGTCGACTCCGTGGGGAGTCGGGAAGAGTGTCTGGTCCACGCGACCAGCCTACGCCACTGCCCCGGGTCCCCCGATCAGGTGCGGAGCCTCATGGGCCGGGTCTGCTCAGTCGGCGCCGGGGACGTCGATCTCGCCGGCTCTGATCCGGTCGCGGACCTCGGCGATGTCGCGCGACAGCCCGGCCACGGTGCTCAGCAGGCCGTCGGAGGCGACGACCTCGACCCCGCCGTTGTCCATCGTGCCGGTGTACTCCGGGGTGCGCACGCCGATCTCGCCGATCGTGCGCTCCTCCCCCGCAGGCTCCTCGATCTCGCCGGCGAACCCGGTCTCCGGCCAGCCGGCGACCGTCGACTGGAAGCCCGCCGCGACGTTCGGCACGGTCGAGGCGATGACGTGCTCGCCCAGACCGTCGTCGAGCGTGCGCGCGCCGTCGGTGCCGTACCAGATCAGGGTCGGGTCGATCGTCTCCTCCGGGTCCTCGTCGGACCCGCCGTCGCCCTCGCCGATCTCCGGCCCGCCGACTCCCGCCGCCGCCGTGCTGGGCCCGGCTGTGCCGTCGGTGCCCTCGGCGCCGTCCGCGGCCGCCTCGTCGCTCGGCGCGTAGTGCTCGGCGAACACGTCGAGCACCCCGCTCGCCGCACCCGAGGCGAAGGGCACGATGACGTCGGCCCCGGCCTCGAGCGCGGCCTCGGTATACTCGCGCCCGGCCGCCGGGGTGTCGTCGACGGTGCGACGGGACACCGAGCCCTCCCGCAGCCCGGCGACCTCGGACCCGGTGTCGATGCCGCGCTGCTCGACCCCGGCATCGAAGGCGGCGAGGAGCTCCTCGCCGCCGGCGAACCCGCGGGAGACGAACATCGCCACGGTGCCGGTCTCCGAGCTCGCCGCCGCGGCGTAGCCGGCGATGAACGCGGGCTCGCGCAGGTCGAAGTCGATGGTGACGACGTTGTCCGGGTAGTCGGTGCCGCCGGTGGCGACGGCGAGCCACGCGGTGTCGGGGGCCCGGGCGGCGACGGCAGCGAGCGCCTCGGCCCCGCCGGGGCCCACGAGCGCGCCGAGCGAGCAGTCCCCGCCGGCGTAGCGGCCGAGCGCCTCCTCGGTGCCGGCGAGCGTGCTCACGCGCTGGGAGGACGTCGAGGCGAGGAACCCTGCGGACTGCGCATGGGACAGCTCACCGAAGCTCAGCTGGCCGATCGACCGGTCGGCGAAGCCCGCCGGGGCGGAGACCATGCAGCCGGTCGTCGTCGCCGGAGCGGCCTCCTGCGGCTGCGCCCCGCACGCGGTGAGCAGCGCGGCCGCGGCGAGACCCGCCGCCGCGCCCGGAGCCCGGCGTGCGGTCGTCATCGCAGTCCCAGCGCCTTGAGGGCGGTGGAGGCGAACACGCGCACCCCCATCTCGAGAGCGCCCTCGTCGACGAGGAAGTCCCCCTGGTGGATGTCGTAGGTGACGCCGCCGGGCGTCCGGGTGCCGAGTCGCACGAGGGCTCCTGGGCAGTGGGTGAGGTACCAGGCGAAGTCCTCCCCGCCCATCGACTGCGGGGTGAGCTGCACGCTGTCCTCGCCGAGCTCCTCCTTGACGGCGGCCTCGATGAGCGCGACCTCCGGCTCGGTGTTGACCACCGGGGGCACGCCGCGCCGGTGGGTGAGCTCGACCTCGACCCCGAACGGCCCGGTGATCCGGTCGACGAGCCCGGGGAGCACCTCGGCGACCTGATTCCAGCCGTCGACGTCGAGGCACCGCAGGGTGCCCATGATCGAGCCCTCGTTGGGCACGACGTTGGCCGCGTGCCCGGCCTCGATCGCGCCCCACACGAGCGAGATCGCGTGGCGCGGATCGATGAGCCGGTGGAGGGTGGCGGGCAGGTCGGTGGCGACCTTGCCGAGCGCGTAGACGAGGTCCTCGGTGAGGTGCGGGCGCGAGGTGTGGCCGCCGTGGCCGCGCAGCCGCACGATGACGGTGTCGCCGGCCGCGGTGATCGCCCCGATGCGCGATCCCACGTGCCCGACGTCGACGTTCGGATCGCAGTGGATCGCGAACACCTGCGGGACGTCGGCGAGCGCACCCTGCTGGATCACGGTGAGCGCTCCGCCGGGCGTGACCTCCTCCGCGGGCTGGAAGATCAGGCGCACGGTGCCGCCGAGCCCGCCGGGCCGGCTGCGGTGCATGTCGGCCAGCACGATCCCGGCGCCGACGAGGGCGCTGAGGTGGATGTCGTGCCCGCACGCGTGGGCGACGCCGGGCACGGTGGAGACGAAGTCGGTGCCGGTGAGATCGTCGAGCGGGAGGGCGTCGATGTCGGCGCGCAGCGCGAGCGCGAGCGGCCCGGAGCCCACCTCGCACACGACCCCGGAGCCCTCGAGCCGCCGCGGCCGGAGCCCGGCGGCGGTGAGCGCTGCGACGATCCGGTCGGTGGTGCGGAACTCCTGGAAGGACAGCTCGGGGTGCGCATGGATGTCGCGTCGGAACCCGACGAGGGAGTCGAGGTGGGGAGCCAGGGCGGATCGGATCACGCGCACTCGGTCTTTCGGATGGACGACGAACGGACGGACGGCACCGGAGACATCGCGGTGGACGACGGGGTGATCCCCGATTCTAGTCCCGATGACGAGCGCACATGACACCGGATGACGTTCCGTGACAGCCGAGCGCCGGACGCCGCGCGGAGGTGCGTCACAGCACGTCCTCCCGCCCGATCTCCGCGGCGCGGGCGACGGCGCGCTTGACGTCCTGCGCGTGCGAGCGCGCGGCGACGAGCAGGGCGTCGGCGGTGTCGACGACGACGACGTCGTGGAGGCCGACGATCGCGATCAGCCGGTCCTGATCGGACATGACCACGCCGGAGGCATCGATGTCGACGACGTCGACCTCGCGGCCGACCGAGAACACCCCGTGCTCCTCGCCGCGCACCGGCTGGCGCAGCTTCGCCACCGAGTCGAAGTCCCCGACGTCGTCCCAGCCGAAGTCCCCGGGGATGACGACGACCCGGCCGGCCGCCGCGGCGGGCTCGGCGACGACGTAGTCGATCGCCTTCTTCTCCAGCCCCGGCCACACCTCTGCGAGCACCCGCTCGCGCTCCGCGCCGGGGGCGGCGTCGGCGATCTCCCGCAGTCCGGCGTGGAGCTCCGGGGCCTGCTCCGCCATGACCGCGAGCAGCGCATCCGCACGGGCGATGAACATCCCCGCGTTCCAGCGGTAGGAGCCGGAGTACGTGTACTCGCGGGCCCGGCCGGCCGCGGGCTTCTCGACGAATGCGAGGGCGCGGCGGGCGGCGGGCGCGGCGGGCAGCGCGAGCAGCGGCCCGGTCCGGATGTAGCCGTAGGCGGTGGCGGGGTAGGTGGGGGTGATGCCGATGGTGACGATGTCCCCGCCGGTCGCCGCGGCGCACGCCTGGGCGATGACCGCGGTGAATTCGTCGACGTTGGTGATCGAGTGGTCGGCGGAGAAGGAGCCGATGATCGCATCAGGGTCCTCGTCGGCGATGAGCATGGCGGCCAGCCCGATCGCCGCGGCCGAGTCCTTGGGGCTGGGTTCGGCGAGGATCCGGTCCGCCCCGAGGCGCGGCAGCTGCTCCCGCACCGCCTGGACATGGGGTGCGCCGGTCACCACGGTGATTCGGTCCGGGGAGACGAGCGCCTCGACCCGGTCCCAGGTCGACTGCAGCAGCGAGCGGCCCACGCCCAGGACGTCGTGGAGGAACTTCGGGGCGTGCGCCCGCGACACCGGCCACAGCCGGGTGCCGGATCCCCCGGCGGGGATCACCGCGTGGAAGTGCGGGTCCGCGAGCGGCACAGCAGGAGCGGCGGGCGCGCCGGCGACAGGTTCAGGGGCAGGTTCAGGGGCAGGGGCATCGGCGATCATCCCACCCATTGTGGTCGACTCCCCGCACGGGTCCGCTGAGCGACCCGCCGCGCACCGGATCCCGCGCCCGGGGCGCAGCGCGGCTCCCCGGCCCGCGGCCGCCCCGCACAGCGCCGATGCGCGGCGGAGAGTCGCAGCGGATAGTCCGTGATGAATACCGCACACTTCTGTCCGGTATATATCTTTCGGACGCGAGGAGTCCGAATGCTGGTCAGCGCGGTGCGCGGTTCTCTCATGAAATGCGCAGGAAGCGTGCGTTTCGATTGGCACCGCTGGGAAAACCGGCGTAACTTCATGAGGTAACCCAAATGCTCGTATCCACTTGGAGGATGCCCCGTGGCCAAAGCGTCTACGGGCACTCTGTACCGAGGGAACGAAGGGATGTGGTCCTGGGTCGCGCACCGCGTGACCGGCGTCGGCATCTTCTTCTTCCTGCTGGTGCACGTGCTCGACACAGCACTCGTTCGCGTCTCGCCGGAGGCGTACAACGCCGTCATCGCGACCTACAAGACCCCGCTCATGGGACTCGCGGAGATCGGCCTCGTCGCCGCCATCGTGTACCACGCCTTCAACGGCCTGCGGGTCATCCTGGTCGACTTCTGGAAGGGCGGCCCGAAGAACCAGCGGAAGCTGTTCTGGGGAGCCATGATCCTGTGGCTCGTCGTGATGATCGGCTTCCTCCCCCGCCACCTCATGCACGTCTTCGGAGGCTGATGAGAATGACTGCTTCGACCATTCCCGCACCCCGCACAGGCTACACGCGCCACGCCTCGACGCGCTCGAAGACCGAGCTCTTCGCCTGGCTCTTCATGCGCCTGTCCGGCATCGTGCTCGTCGTCCTGATCTTCGGCCACCTGTTCGTCAACCTGTGGCTCGGCGACGGCGTCAACGCCATCGACTTCGGCTTCGTCGCCGGCAAGTGGGCCAATCCGTTCTGGCAGATCTGGGACCTCGTCTTGCTGTGGCTGGCGATGGTTCACGGCACCAACGGCATGCGCACGATCATCGCCGACTACGCCGAGCGCCCGGGCACCCGGATCGCGCTGCAGGTGGTGCTCTACGTCGCCTCCGCGATCATCATCACGCTCGGCACCCTCGTGATCTTCACCTTCGAGCCCTGCCCCGTCGGCGCCGACCCGGCTCTGCTCGCTTCCTTCTGCACCGCCGGCTGACGCAGGCACTACAAGGAGAACTGAATTCTATGCAGGTACATGAGTACGACGTCGTCATCGTCGGCGCCGGCGGCGCGGGCATGCGAGCGGCCATCGAGTCCGGGCAGCGGGCCCGAACCGCGGTGCTGACCAAGCTCTACCCCACGCGTTCGCACACCGGCGCGGCCCAGGGCGGCATGTGCGCGGCCCTCGCCAACGTCGAGGAGGACAACTGGGAGTGGCACACCTTCGACACCATCAAGGGCGGCGACTACCTCGTCGACCAGGATGCCGCGGAGGTCATGGCCAAGGAGGCGATCGACGCCGTCCTCGATCTCGAGAAGATGGGTCTGCCCTTCAACCGCACGCCCGAGGGCCGGATCGACCAGCGCCGCTTCGGCGGGCACACCCGCGACCACGGCAAGTCCCCGGTGCGCCGCGCCTGCTACGCCGCGGACCGCACCGGCCACATGATCCTCCAGACGCTCTACCAGAACTGCGTCAAGCACGGCGTCGAGTTCTACAACGAGTTCTACGTGCTCGATCTCGTCATGACCGAGGTCGACGGCGTGCGCCGCCCCGCCGGCGTCGTCGCCTACGAGCTCGCCACCGGAGAGATCCACGTCTTCCGGTCGAAGGCCGTGGTGTTCGCCACCGGCGGCTTCGGCAAGGTCTTCAAGACCACCTCGAACGCCCACACCCTGACCGGCGACGGCGTCGCGGTGACCTACCGCCAGGGCCTCCCCCTCGAGGACATGGAGTTCTTCCAGTTCCACCCGACCGGCCTCGCCGGCCTCGGCATCCTCCTGTCCGAGGCCGCCCGCGGCGAGGGCGCGGTGCTGCGCAACTCCGACGGCGAGCGCTTCATGGAGCGCTACGCCCCCACCATCAAGGACCTCGCCCCGCGCGACATCGTCGCCCGGTCGATGGCCAACGAGGTGCGCGAGGGACGCGGCTGCGGTCCGAACAAGGACTACGTGCTCCTCGACCTCACCCACCTCGAGCCGGCGCACATCGACGCCAAACTGCCCGATATCACCGAGTTCGCGCGCACCTACCTCGGCGTGGAGCCCTACACCGAGCCGGTGCCGGTGTTCCCGACCGCCCACTACGCGATGGGCGGCATCCCGACGAACATCAAGGCCGAGGTGCTGTCGAACAACACCGACGTCGTCCCCGGCCTCTACGCCGCTGGCGAGTGCGCCTGCGTGTCCGTGCACGGCTCCAACCGTCTCGGCACGAACTCGCTGCTCGACATCAACGTGTTCGGCAAGCGCGCCGGCATCGCCGCCGCGGAGTACGCCGCGACCGCCGTCATGCCGGAGCTCCCGGAGGGCCCGGAGGCCCGCGTCGTCGACATGATCGAGTCGATGCGCACCGCCGACGGCACCGAGTCGGTGGCCGCGATCCGCAAGGACCTGCAGGACGTGATGGACGCCGACGTGCAGGTATTCCGCACCGACGAGACCCTCCGCAACGCCCTCGACGTCATCGCGACGCTGCGGGAGCGCTACGCGAACGTCGGGATCCAGGACCGCGGCAAGCGCTACAACCTCGACCTGCTCGAGGCGATCGAGCTTGCCTTCCTGCTCGAGATCGCCGAGGTCGTGGCGGTCGCCGCGATCCACCGCAAGGAGTCGCGCGGCGGTCACTTCCGCGAGGACTTCCCCGATCGCGACGACGAGAATTTCATGCACCACACGATGACCTACCTCGACCCCGACAGCGAGTCCGAGGGCATCAAGGGCATGCGTCTGGAGACCAAGCCCGTCGTCATGACCCGTTACCAGCCGATGGAGCGTAAGTACTGATGAGTGCGAATCCCGAGACCACCACCGCAGAACCGGCATCCAAGGTCGACATCCCCGATCACCTGGGCGGGGGCGGCGGCGAGATCCCGTCGTTCGACTGCACCATCCGGATCGCCCGCTTCGACCCCGAGAAGGACTCCGAGCCGCACTGGGAGGACTACACGGTCACGATGCACGGGACCGACCGCGTGCTCGACGCCCTCCACAAG
Organism: Brevibacterium pityocampae; assembly: GCF_039541555.1. Taxonomy (NCBI): domain Bacteria; kingdom Bacillati; phylum Actinomycetota; class Actinomycetes; order Micrococcales; family Brevibacteriaceae; genus Brevibacterium; species Brevibacterium pityocampae. The sequence goes on from NZ_BAABGL010000003.1 coordinate 27,885, forward strand.
ATCAAGTGGGAGATCGACGGCTCGCTGTCGTTCCGCCGCTCGTGCGCGCACGGCGTGTGCGGTTCCGACGCGGTGCGGATCAACGGCCGCAACCGGCTCGCCTGCAAGACCCTGCTCAAGGACCTCGACACCGACAAGACCATCACGGTCGAGGCGATCAAGGGTCTGCCGCTGGAGAAGGACCTCATCGTGGACATGGAGCCGTTCTTCCAGTCCTACCGCGAGGTCATGCCGTTCCTCATCACCGACGGCATCGAGCCCACCCGTGAGCGCCTGCAGTCCGCGGAGGACCGTGAGCGCTTCGACGACACCACGAAGTGCATCCTGTGCGCCGCGTGCACGAGCTCGTGCCCGGTGTTCTGGACCGACGGCCAGTACTTCGGCCCGGCCGCGATCGTCAACGCCCACCGGTTCATCTTCGACAGCCGCGACGAGGGCACGGACTTGCGCCTCGAGGTCCTCAACGACCAGGAGGGCGTGTGGCGCTGCCGCACGACCTTCAACTGCACCGAGGCGTGCCCGCGCGGCATCCAGGTGACCAAAGCGATCGCCGAGGTCAAGCGGGCGCTCCTCACCCGCGCCTTCTGACCCCGGCGGGCCCGCCGGACCGGCACCGCCCGCACCCGCACAGCGCAGCCGAAGCGCCCGGACCCCGCTCCGGGCGCTTCGTGCATCCACCCCGGTCCGCGGACGCAGCGCATAGACTTCTCGTGTGTTCGATGCTCTCCGCGGCCCCGCCGCCCTCCTGCTCCCCGCCGTCCTGCTCCTCGCGCCCGCGGCCGGACCGCTGTCCACCGCCGGGCCGGCAGGGCTCCTCGGCGCCGGGCCGGTGCCTGCGCTCGCCGCCCCCGAGCCCGCGCCGGAGGAGTCCGAGCCGATCTACGCCTCCCCCGACCTCGGCCCCGGCACCCCGGCTCCCGAACCCGTCGCCGAGGCGTGGATCGTCGCCGACCTCGACTCCGGGGAGGCGTTCGCCGCCCACGAGATCGACGCCGGCCGGGCGCCGGCCTCGGTGATCAAGCTCCTCACCGCGCTCGCCCTCGTCGAGGTGCTCGACGACCCCGAGCAGGTCTACGAGCCGGTGTTCGCGGACATGGCCGTCGACGGCACGAAGGCGGGGATCGTCCAGCAGAACGAGTACACGGTCGACGACCTGTTCCACGCGATGCTCATGTCGAGTGCGAACGACGCCGCGCACGCGCTCGGCAACGCCGTCGGCGGGCAGGACGAGGCGGTGCGGCTGATGAACGCGAAGGCCGCGGAGCTCGGTCTCACCGGCACGGTGGCGCGCAACACCTCGGGCCTCGATGCGGAGGGGCAGGTGACGACGGTCGCCGACCAGATGATCGTGGCCCGCGCGGTCCTCCGCGACGACTACCTCATGGGGATCCTGCGCACGGAGACCTACGACTTCCCCGGAGCCACGGACCCCGACACCGGTGAGAAGGTCGCCGGCTACGAGATCGGCAACCACACGCGGGTCGTCGGTGAAGTCGACGGCGGGCTGGGACTGAAGAACGGCTACACGGAGGCCGCGAAGGGCTCCTTCGTCGCCGTCGTCGAGCGCGACGGGAAGACCTATGCCTCGGCGGTGCTGACGAGCGACAACGGCACCCGCCGGGCCGCGCTCGACCTCATCGAGTGGGCCTTCAACCAGGATGACCCCGAACCCGTCGCCGAGGTCCGCCTCACTCCGGAGCCGACCGCCGGGCCGACGCCGACGGAGTCCACCGCCGCCCCGGCCGCAGACGTCACCGGCGGGGCCGAGGCGTCGGACTCCGGTGCCTTCGATGCGCGCATCCTGTTCGCGGCCGCCGGCGCGGTGCTGCTCCTCGGCACGTTCGGCTTCGTGCTGCTGCGCCGCCGCAGCACCGCCCGCGCGCCACACTCCTGACCCCGGTTCGGAGTGTGGGGCTCTCGGCAGCATGTGGTGGCGCTGTTCGCCCGGCTCTCCTCCACAAGCCCCACACTCCACTTCGAGGCGGGCCGTCTCAGGGCCGGACCGAGTGCTGAGCGCGGCCCGGCTCAGATCGCGGAGATGATCCCGCGTTCGGTGAGCTTCGAGGCCAGCCCCGCGCCGTCGCTGGCGTAGACCCAGGGCACCCCGGTGCCGCGGCCGCCCTGCTGCGAGCGACCGCCGGCCCACACCGCCTCGCCGACGGTGAGCTGCCGGATCGCGACGGCGGCGACGTTGTCCGGGTGGTTCTCGACGAACTCGCCGTAGATCGCCTCGTCGTGCTGGCCGTCGTCGCCGACGAGCAGCCACTTCATGGTGGGGAACTCGCGGGCGAGCCGTTCGAGCGTGGAGCGCTTGTGCTCCTGCCCGGAACGGAACGCCCGGGTGGCTGTCGGGCCCCAGTCGGTGAGCAGCAGCGGGCCGTCCGGGTAGAGGTTGCGCCCGAGGAACCGCTTGAGGGTGGGTGCGACGTTCCAGGCGCCGGTCGACAGGTAGATGATCGGCGAGTTCGGCCGCATGTAGGTGAGCCGGTCGTAGAGGACCGACATGCCCGCCACGGGATTGCGGGCGTGCTCGTCGAGCACGAAGGTGTTCCATGCCGCGAGCATGGGACGCGGCAGGGCGGTCACCATGACCGTGTCGTCGATGTCGGAGATGATCCCGAAGGTCTGCTCCTGCCCGATGATGCGCACCGTCGCACGGTCGACGAGGGAGTCGGTCGTCCACATCTCGATCTCCACCGGACCCGGGGCGAAGTCCCCGGGGATGACCGCATCGACGATCCCGCCGCGGTCGGCGGTCACCATGTGCTCGGTGTCGCCGACCCGCACCCACGCGGTCTCGTCCGACAGCGGCACGTTGCCGAAGGAGCGCCAGCCGCGGATGCTCGCCTTCGTGTCCGCGGCCGGCTGCCCGGTCTTGGTGAGCACGACCCGGGCGAGCACGCGGATGCTCGTCTGCGTGCCGTAGGAGTCGTAGGCGATGACGGTGGGGCGCCAGTCGCGCTTGCGGACCACACCGCGCGCCCACTCGTGATAGCGGTCCTCCCACCGGGCTGCGGTGTGGAAGACCTCGGGGGACAGATTGAGCGGAGTCTGATTCTTCATGGCCACGAGTGCATTGTCCCACGGATCACGGCGTGCGCCGCGCCCGCCGGGGAACTCGGGGACCGCGCTCACGGACCGAAAGGCACCTTGTCGAACAGCCGCCACTGCCCGGACGCATCGTGGAAGTACACCCCGAAGCCGTGCGCCATGAATCGGGCCTCGAATCCGGCGTACTCGCGGTAGGCGCGCTCGAGCTCCTCCTCGCACACGTCCTGGGCGATCGTGACGTGCGGGTGGTAGGGGAAGGCGAGGTGCTGGTTGAGCACGCCGTGGCGCAGCCGGCTCGACAGGGTCTGGCACTCGGAGATGCCGCGGGCCACGGAGATGAACACCACCGGCGAGGTCGGCATGAATGTGCCGGAGCCGCGCAGCTCGATGACGAACGGCGAGGTGTCGTTGGCGACGGCGCGGATGTGGGCGCGCACCACCGGCCAGGAATCACCGGGGATCTCCATCGGCGGGATCACGGTGATGTGGGTGGGCACGGTCGCCGCCCGCTCGTCCCCGTACCCCAGCCGCGCTGTGCGCAGCTCGGTGGCATAGGGGTCCGGGACGTCGAGGGTGATGCCGAGGGCGACCATTCCGTCCGCATCGGGAGCCGGCATCGCCGGGGCGTCCGGGGGCGCGCCCCAGCGGGGGCCGACGGTCTCAGCGGGAGAGGAATCCGACACGGGCGTACACGTCCTCGATGGTTCGACGGGCGATCGCCTCGGCGCGGTCCGCGCCGGCGTGGAGGATCCGCTCGAGCTCGGCCGGGTCGTCGAGCAGCTCGTGCGTGCGCTCGCGCACCGGGGTCAGCGATTCGACGGCGAGCTCGGCGAGTGCGACCTTGAGGTGGCCGTACATCTTCCCCTCGAACTGCGCGACGATCGACTCGATCGGCTCCCCGGAGAAGGAGGAGTAGATGGTGAGGAGGTTGGAGACGCCGGGCTTGGTCTCCGGGTCGTAGGCGATGACGGTGTCGTTGTCGGTCACGGCGGACTTGAACTTCTTCGTCAGCGCCTTCGGCTCGTCGAGGACGTCGATCCGCCCGGCCGGGTTCGCCGCGGACTTCGACATCTTGGCCCCCGGGTCCTGGAGGTCGTAGATCTTCGCCGTCTGCTTGAGGATCCCGGGCTCCGGCACGGTGAAGGTCTGCCCGTAGCGCTGGTTGAAGCGCCCGGCGAGGTTGCGGGTGAGCTCGAGGTGCTGCCGCTGGTCCTCCCCCACCGGCACGACGTTGGCCTGGTAGAGCAGGATGTCGGCGGCCATCAGCGCGGGGTAGGTGAGGAGTCCGAGGGAGATGTGCTCGTTCTTCGCGGCCTTGTCCTTGAACTGGGTCATCCGCTGCGCCTCGCCGAGCGAGGCGGTGCACTCGAGCACCCAGCCCAGTTGAGTGGTCTGCGGGACGTGGGACTGGATGAAGATCGTCGACTTCTCCGGGTCGAGCCCGGAGGCGATGAACTGCGCGGCGGTGCGCAGGGTGCGCTCCCGCAGCTCGACGGGGTCCTGCTCGACGGTGATCGCATGCATGTTGGCGATGAAGAAGAACGCGTCGTGCGTCTCCTGCTGCTCGACGAACTGCTGCAGCGCCCCGATGTAGTTGCCCAGGTGGAGGGAGTCCGAGGTGGCCTGGATCCCGGAGAGGGAACGGGGACGGTGCTGCGATTCGGAGGTCTGCGTCATGGTGCCCATTGTGCCACTGCGCTCGCCCGGGCGCGGACTCGGCCCGACCCCCTACGCCGCCTCCCTGGGCGCTGTTCGATAACGATTCGGACGTCATTCTCGGTTTCCCGGCCGGCTCGGTTGGACAAACGGTACGGGGCGGGTGCACCCTGGACTGTCTGTCAGCGACCGCACAGACACAGTGGTGCGAACTGCCAGGCTCCCCAAGAGCGTGCAGGCCGCACCACGCCCGCACCGCAGAACCGCAGCACCCGCAGGTCAGTGCAGACCGCGGTCGCCGCGCATCGTTCCGCACACATCATTTCCCGTTAAGGAGCACGCATGTCGGTTGAGTACGTCAAGACCGATGAGACCCTGCCGCCCGTGGCGGTCGTTGAGAGGCCGCGCTGGACCCCGACGAAGATCGTCATCTGGGTCGCCATCGCCCTCATCGCCGCGATCGGCTGGGTCATGGTCGCCTTCGTCCGGGGCGAGAACCTCAGCGCGAGCTGGTTCGTGGCCGCCGCCGTCGGCAGCTACCTCATCGCCTTCCGGTTCTACGCCAAGTTCATCGAGTGGAAGATCTGCCGCCCCGACCCGAGCCGCGCCACCCCGGCCGAGCTCAAGGACAATGGCCGCGACTTCACCCCGACCGACCGCCGCGTGCTCTTCGGCCACCACTTCGCCGCGATCTCCGGCGCCGGTCCGCTCGTCGGCCCGATCCTCGCCGCCCAGATGGGCTACCTGCCCGGCACGCTATGGATCATCTTCGGCGTCATCATCGCCGGCGGCGTGCAGGACTACATGGTCCTCTACTTCTCGATGCGCCGGAACGGCCGCTCGCTCGGCCAGATGGCCCGCGACGAGCTCGGCCGGGTCGGCGGCTTCATCGCCTCGGTCGGCATCCTGCTCATCATGACGATCCTCATCGCGGTGCTCGGCGTCGTCATCATCAACGCCCTCGCCGAGTCCCCCTGGGGCGTGTTCTCGATCGCGATGACCATCCCGATCGCCGTGTTCATGGGCGTCTACATGCGCTACCTGCGCCCCGGCCGGGTCATCGAGACCTCGGTCATCGGCGTCGCCCTGCTCGTGCTCGCGATCATCGCCGGCGGCTGGGTGCACAACAACCCGGTCTGGGCCGAGGTGTTCCACCTCGACAAGACCACGCTCGCCTGGTGCCTGATGATCTACGGCTTCTTTGCCGCGGTCCTGCCCGTGTGGGTGCTGCTCGCCCCGCGCGACTACCTCTCGACCTTCATGAAGATCGGCACCATCGTGCTGCTCGCCGTCGGCATCCTCGTGGTCAACCCGACCGTGCAGATGCCCGCCGTCACCGAATTCGCCTCGAACACCTCGGGACCGGCCTTCGCCGGCGCCCTGTTCCCGTTCCTCTTCATCACCATCGCCTGCGGCGCCCTCTCCGGCTTCCACGCGCTGATCTCCTCGGGCACCACCCCGAAGCTCATCGAGAAGGAGAGCCAGGCCCGCCTCATCGGCTACGGCGGCATGCTCATGGAGTCCTTCGTCGCGATCATGGCGCTCGTCGCCGCGGTCTGCCTCGACAAGGGAATCTACTTCGCGATGAACGCCGCGGAGCCGCTCACCGGCGGCACCCCGCAGGGCGCCGCCGACTTCATCAACAACTCGCTCGGCATGTCCGGCGTCCAGACCTCGGCGGAGTACCTCGACCAGGCCGCGAAGGACGTCGGCGAGGAGTCGATCATCTCGCGCACCGGCGGTGCCCCGACGCTCGCGATGGGCATGGCGCACATCCTCCACAACGTGTTCGGCGGTCCGGCCTGGATGTCGTTCTGGTACCACTTCGCGGTGATGTTCGAGGCGCTCTTCATCCTCACCACGATCGACGCCGGCACCCGCGTGGCCCGCTTCATGCTCGGCGATGCGCTCGGCAACTTCATCCCGAAGTTCCGCGATCCCTCGTGGAACATCGGCGCCTGGATCACCACCATCGTCATGGTCGGCGCCTGGGGGTCGATCCTCCTCATGGGCGTGACGGATCCGCTCGGCGGCATCAACACGCTGTTCCCGCTGTTCGGCATCTCCAACCAGCTGCTGGCGGCGATCGCACTGGCGGTGGTGTTCGCCCTGGTCTGCAAGTCGGGGTACGCGAAGTACGCGTGGATCCCCGGCATCCCGCTCGTCTGGGACCTCGCGGTGACGATGACCGCGTCGTGGCAGAAGATCTTCTCCTCGGATCCCAAGCTCGGCTACTGGGCGCAGCACTTCGCCTACCGCGATGCCGTGGCCGCCGGCGAGACCTCGCTCGGCACCACCGAGGGTGTGGAGGCGATGAACGCCGTCGTCCGCAACACCTTCATCCAGGGCACCCTGTCGATCATCTTCGCCGTGGTCGTGCTCATGGTCGTGGTCATGGCGCTGTGGGCGGCCTTCAAGTCGATCACCGCGCGCGAGCCGCTGCCGACGACGGAGGAGCCCTACCGGCCGACCCGCCGGTTCGCGCCGGCCGGGCTCATCGCGACCAAGGCGGAGAAGGAGGTCCAGGCCCAGTGGGATAAGCTGGAGCCCTCCGCCGTCCGCCAACGGGAGCACTCATGAGCACGAGCACCTCGGGCACCGCGACCCCTGCGAGCACCGTCGTCCACCGGATCGCCGCACCGTTCCGGGCCGTCCACTGGTACCTCAAGGAGGTCATGGGGGAGAACGCCTACCTCCATTACCTCGAGTCGTTCGAGCGCCGTCACGGCACGCGCGACGGGGCCATGGGCGAGCGCGAGTTCTGGCGCGATCTGACCGACGAGCAGGACCGCAACCCCAAGGTCCGGTGCTGCTGAGCCATCGGCTCTGACCGGGCCGCCCACGAGGGCCGTCGAGGTGATCATCACCTCGGCGGCCCTCGTCGCGTCCCGGCCCCAGAACTCGATTTCCGAAGGTTCCTGAGAGCGGATCCGCGATCCTCTGCGATCTCGATCTCCCGCACCCCGGGTTGCCTCCACTACCGTAAGAAGTGCGGCGCGGACCGCGCCGCACACTTTCCGATGGGAGAATCACTATGAGAGCTGCCCGCTACTACGACCGTAAGGACATCCGGATCGAGGAGATCCCCGAGCCGGAGCTGAAACCCGGAGCAGTCGCCATCGATGTCGCCTGGTGCGGCATCTGCGGCACCGATCTGCACGAGTACCTCGAGGGTCCGATCTTCATCCCGCCGAAGGGTTCACCGCACCCGATCTCCGGCGAGGAGGCCCCGGTGACCATGGGCCACGAGTTCTCCGGCACCGTCACCGCGCTCGGCGAGGGCGTCACCGACCTCGAGGTCGGGCAGAACGTCGTCGTCGAGCCCTACATCATCCGCGACGACGTCGAGGTCGGCCCCGGCCGCTCCTACCACCTCTCCCCCGACATGAACTTCATCGGCCTCGGCGGCCGCGGAGGCGGGCTGTCGGAGAAGATCGTCGTCGAGCGCCGCTGGGTCCACCCGATCGGCGACATCCCGCTCGATCAGGCCGCTCTCATCGAACCGCTGTCCGTGGGCCACCACGCCTTCGTGCGCAGCGGAGCGGGATCCGGTGATGTCGCGCTCGTCGGCGGGGCGGGCCCGATCGGCCTGCTCACCGCGGCCGTGCTCAAGGCCGAGGGGCTCACCGTCTACATCTCGGAGCTCAGCGAGGCCCGCAAGGCGAAGGCCCGGGAGACCGGGGTGGCCGACGAGGTGTTCGACCCGCGCGAGGTCGACGTCGCCGAGCGCGTCCGTGAGCTCACCGACGGCCAGGGCGCCGACGTGGGCTTCGAGTGCAGCTCGGTGCCGGTGGTCCTCGACACCCTCATGGACGCAGTGCGCCCGAACGGCGTCATCGTCAACGTCTCGATCTGGGGCAGAAAGCCCGAGGTCGACATGCCGACGCTCGTGCTCAAGGAGATCGACCTGCGCGGCACGATCGGCTACGCGAACGATCACCCTGCGACCATCCGTCTCGTGCAGGAGGGGCGGATCGATCTCGCCCCGTTCATCACCGGACGGATCGGGCTCGACGGACTCGTGGACGAGGGGTTCGACCAGCTCATCAACAACAACGAGGAGCACGTCAAGATCCTCGTCGATCCGAACGCCTGATCCCGCCGGCGACGGTCACCCGGCCGGTGCACCGCGCACGGGGCCGCCGAGGTGATCATCACCTCGGCGGCCCTCGTCGCGTCCGGCCGTGCCCGGGTCATTCCCCGGCGGCGAGGCCCGGCAGGTCGTAGTCGATGACGAGCGGGGCATGGTCGCTCCACCGCTCGCCCCAGGTCGCGGCCCGGTCGACCCGGGCGGCCCGCGCGGCGGCGGCGAGCTCAGGCGTCGCCATCTGGTAGTCGATCCGCCAGCCGGCGTCCGTGTCGAAGGCCTTGCCGCGCATCGACCACCAGGTGTAGGGCCCGGGCACCTCGCCGGACAGCCGCCGGTGGACGTCGACGTAGCCGAGCTCCCCGAAGAACCGATCGAAGTAGGCCCGCTCCTCCGGCAAGAATCCGGCTTTCTTGCGGTTCGCCTTCCAGTTCTTGATGTCGAGCTCGGTGTGGCCGACGTTGAGGTCGCCGGTGACGAGCACGTGGTCGGCGGCGGCCCGGAGCTCGGGCAGCCGGACGAGCATCCGGTCAAGGAACCGGTACTTGTCGTCCTGCTTGGGGGTGCCCGCCTCCCCGGAGTGGACGTAGGCGGACACGACGGTCAGCGTGCTGCCGTCGGCCAGTCGGTGGTCGGTCTCGATCCACCGCCCGGACCGCGCGAAGTACTCCTCTCCGATCCCCACGCGCACTGCGTCCGCCGGGCTCCGCGACAGGACGGCGACGCCGGCCCGGCCCTTCGCCTCGGCGTCGGCGCTGTACACCGCGTACCCGCACCCGTCGAGCACGCCCTCGGCGATCTCGTTCGGGGCGCGGACCTCCTGGAGCGTGACGATCTCCGCACCCGCGCTCTCGAGCCACGGGCTCATCCCCTTGCGCCAGGCGGCGCGCACACCATTGACGTTGACTGCAGCGATTCGGATCATGGGGCAATCCTCGCACGCTCCGTGAGACGACTGCTCTCCGTCGGCCGCAGCACGTAGACTGTGTCCACAGCACTGCTTCCGAAGGAGGACGCCATGACCGACACGCCGTCGACATTCGACCTGGACCAGCTCACCATCCATCCGCTCGACGAGGTCGATGCCATGGAGCTCCGCGATTTCCTCGCCGAGCAGTCCTCGCACTTCTGGGGCGACAAGGATCTCAGCGAGGAGCACGACCCGTACTGGTTCCGCCAGATGGCATCCGGGGGTCTCGTCGCCCGCTTCCGCAACGAGATCGTGGGGTACCTGCTGGGCTGCTTCCCCAAGGACGGCCCGTCCTACATCCACCTCGTCGCCGCGCACGACGACTTCCGCCACCGCGGGATCGGCCGGCGTCTCTACACCGCCTTCATCGACCGCGCCCGCCGGCTCGGCGAGGACGAGGTCGAAGCGACGACGGTGCCGGAGAACAGCGACGCGATCTCCTTCCACTCCTCGCTCGGCTTCGAGGCCGAGCTCGTGAGCGACTACGCCGGCCCCGGTGTGGCGCGCGTGCTCTTCCACATGAAGCTCTGACGCGGGAGCGTGCGCGGCCGACCGTGCACGCCGGCATCGCTTCGGATCGCAGCGGGCCCGGAACTCCAGGGGAGTTCCGGGCCCGCTGTCGTCGTCCGCGTCTCTCAGGCCGGCCCGGCCTGCCGTTCGGCGATCTCGACGACGTTGCGCAGGAGCAGCGCCCGGGTCATCGGGCCCACTCCCCCGGGGTTCGGGGAGAGCCAGGCGGCGACCTCGGCCACCCCGGGATCGACGTCGCCGACGATCCGGCTCCTGCCGGTCTCCGGATCCTCCACCCGCGACACCCCGACGTCGAGCACGATCGCACCGGGGGCGACCGCCTCGGGCGTGACGAGCCCGGCGGACCCCGCGGCGGCGACGATGACGTCGGCGGTGCGCAGCACCTCGTCGAGGTTCCGGGTGCCGGTGTGGGTCAGGGTCACCGTCGCGTTGTGCTCCCGCCGGGTGAGCAGCGATCCGATGGACCGGCCCACCGTGACGCCGCGGCCGACGACCACGACGTGCTTCCCGGCGAGCTCGATCCCGTTGCGCTCCATGAGCTCGATGACCCCGCGCGGGGTGCACGGCAGCGGCGAGGCGATCGGCCGGTTGGCGTTGAGCACGAGCCGCCCGAGGTTCATCGGATGGAGGCCGTCGGCGTCCTTGTCCGGGTCGACCCGCTCGAGCACGGCATCGGTGTCGATGTGGTCCGGCAGCGGCAGCTGCACGATGTAGGCGGTGCACTCCGGGTCGGCGTTGAGCTCGTCGATGACCGCGTCGAGCTCCTCGGCGCTGATCGATTCCGGCAGGTCCTTCCGGATCGAGCGGATGCCGATCTGCTCGCAGTCGCGGTGCTTGCCGGCCACGTAGGACTGCGAGCCGGGGTCCTCGCCCACGAGCACGGTCCCGAGGCCGGGCACGACACCGGACTCCCGGAGCTTCGCGACGCGCTCCCGCAGCTCGTCCTTGATCGCCGCCGCGGCGGCCTTCCCGTCGAGGATCTGCGCGCTCATCAGTACTGCTCCAGACCCTCGTAGAGCGGGAAGTCGGCGGCGAGCTTCGCGACCCGTCCCCGCAGCGCCTCGACATCGGGGCCGGGCTTGAGCGCCTCGGCGATGATGTCGGCGACCTCGGTGAACTCCGCGGCCCCGAAACCGCGGGTGGCGAGCGCCGGGGTGCCGATCCGCAGGCCCGAGGTGACCATCGGGGGCCGCGGGTCGAAGGGCACGGAGTTGCGGTTCACCGTGATGCCGACCTCGTGGAGGAGGTCCTCGGCCTGCTTCCCGTCGAGCTGCGAGTTCCGCAGGTCGACGAGCACGAGGTGGACGTCGGTGCCGCCCGACAGCACCGTCGCACCGGATTCGGCGACGTCGGAGGCGAGCAGCCGCTCGGCGAGGATGCGTGCTCCCTCGAGGGTGCGCTCCTGACGCTGGACGAACTCCTCGGTCCCGGCGAGCTTGAAGGCCACGGCCTTGGCCGCGATCGCGTGCATGAGCGGGCCGCCCTGCTGGCCGGGGAACACCGCGGAGTTGAGCTTCTTCGCGTGCTCCGGGTCGCGGCTGAGGATGAAGCCCGAGCGCGGGCCGCCGATCGTCTTGTGGACGGTGGAGGACACGACGTCGGCGAGCGGCACCGGGTTCGGGTGGAGTCCGGCGGCGACGAGACCGGCGAAGTGCGCCATGTCGACCCACAGGGCCGCCCCGACCTCGTCGGCGATCGAGCGGAAGGCCTCGAAGTCGAGCTGCCGCGGGTAGGCCGACCAGCCGGCGACGATGACCTTGGGCCGGTGCTCGAGCGCCCGCTGCCGCACGACGTCCATGTCGATGCGGTAGGTGTCGGGGTCGACCTCGTAGGAGGCGATGTCGTAGAGGCGGCCGGAGAAGTTGATCTTCATCCCGTGGGTGAGGTGGCCGCCGTGGGCGAGGTCGAGGCCGAGGAGCTTGTCGCCGGCCCGGGCGAAGGCGTGCATGACGGCGGCGTTGGCGGAGGCGCCCGAATGGGGCTGGACGTTGGCGTACTCGGCGCCGAACAGCGCCTTCGCCCGCTCGATCGCGAGGTTCTCCGCGATGTCCACGGCCTCGCAGCCGCCGTAGTAGCGGCGACCCGGGTAGCCCTCGGCGTACTTGTTCGTCAGCACCGAGCCCGAGGCCTGCAGCACGGCGCGCGGGACGAAGTTCTCCGAGGCGATCATCTCCAGGGAGTCGCGCTGGCGGGCGAGCTCCTGGTCGAGGACCGCGGCGATCTCCGGGTCGACTGCGCCGAGCGAGGCGGTCATCGAATCGGGTGCTTCATTCATTCCTGTGACTCCTTGCGACGGTGCAGCTGCGGCCGGCCGACCGCACGGGCCCAATCCTAGTCCACACCCCGGTCGCCGCCACGAGCCCGCAGCCGGCCCCGCACCCGGTCCGCCTGCCGGACCGGCTCCCGGAGCCGAGGCGCCCGCCCCTACCATGGGAGGCATGCTCACCGACCAGGAATGGGTGCTGTCGATCTCGTGCCCCGATCGCGGCGGCATCGTGCACGCGGTGACCGGCGTGCTCGTCGACGTCGACGCCACGATCACCGAGTCCCAGCAGTTCGGCTCCCAGGACACCGAGGTGTTCTTCCTCCGCCTCCAGTTCCGCACGGGTGCTCCCGAGGAGGTCATCCGCGAGGCCCTCGCCCCGGTCGTGCGGCGCCTCGGCATGTCGATCGAGCTCCACCCGGCCTCGCGTCGGCAGCGCACCCTCGTCATGGTCTCGAAGGCCGGCCACTGCCTCAACACCCTCCTCTTCCAACAGGGCACCGGGGCGCTGCCGACGGACATCGTCGGCGTCGTCGGCAACCATCCCGACCTCGTAGCGCTGGCGGAGTTCCACGGAGTGCCCTTCCACCACATCCCGGTCACCCCGGAGACCAAGGACGACGCCGAGGCGCAGCTGCTGCGGCTCGTCGAGGAGCTCGACGTCGAGCTCGTCGTGCTCGCCCGCTACATGCAGATCCTGTCCCCGGCGGTGTGCGAGCGGATGCGCGGCCGGGTGATCAACATCCACCACTCCTTCCTCCCGAGCTTCAAGGGCGCCCGCCCCTACCACCAGGCCCACGCCCGCGGCGTGAAGATCATCGGCGCGACCGCGCACTACGTCACGAGCGACCTCGACGAGGGCCCGATCATCGAGCAGGACGTCGCCCGGGTGACCCACGCCCAGCCGGTGGCGGACTTCGTCGAGCAGGGGCAGGAGGTCGAGGCGTCCGTGCTCGCCCGCGCGGTGCGCTGGCACGCGCAGGGCCGGGTCATCCTCGACGGCAACCGGACCGTCGTCTTCCGCTGACCGGCGGGTCCGTCACCCGCCGGCCACCCCGGCGCCGGCCGCACCTCGGGCCCGGCACTCGCCCGGCGGCCCCGCTCCTGCCCGGATCCGCCACCGCTGTACCGGATCCGGAACATCGGCCTTCGCACGCTTCCGCCGGGCGCGACCGGCGGTCTAGCGTGGGTGCATGGCACAGACACCTCTCCGGACGCTCCCGATCCCGCGCCGCCCCGTCAACCTCGCCCGGCAGGCGCTGCTGCGGCTCGCCAACGCCGGCCTCACCACGGTCTACGGGGCCTACCGCGTGCACCCGGCGGTGTGGCGCCTCACCGCCCGCCACTACCACCCGGCGCTCGAGCGGTTCGCGAAGCTCAACGCCTGGATGATCTGCCAGCACGCGAGCCTCGACGTGCCGGCCTACCAGGACCACCTCGCCCGCTCCGGGTACTCCTTCGCCTGGTGGGACCTCGAGCGCTACACCCCGACCTCGAAGGACGACTACGTCCGCACCTACCCGGAGGCCGCGCGCTGCTGGAACGGGGAGATCGAGATCGCCGGCACCGTCGTCGACGAGTCCTCCGGATCCTCGGGCACGCCGTTCAACTGGATGCGCTCGAAGAAGGAGCTCGACACCGTCCACAAGAATGTGGCCGGCTACGTCACCATGCTGTTCGGCAGCGAGAACCTGTTCTGCATCAACGCCTTCTCGATGGGCGCCTGGGCGACCGGCACGAACACCGGGCAGGCGATGGCGAAGGTGGCGATGGTGAAGAACACCGGGCCGGACCTCGACAAGATCCTCGACACCCTGCGGCACTTCGGCCCCGGCTTCACCTACCTCATCAGCGCCTACCCGCCCTTCCTCAAGCACGTCGTCGACCGGATGGCCGCCGAGCCCGAGGTGTGGGACGCCTACACCCTCAACGGCTTCGTCGGCGGGGAGGCGATGACGGAGGGCCTGCGCGACCACCTCGAGCAGCGCTTCGCCCGGGTGTACTCCGGCTACGGCGCCTCCGACCTCACGATCGGGATGGCCGGGGAGTCCGACCTGTCCGTCGTCATCCGCCGGGCGCTGGCCGAGGACCCGGGGTTCCGGGCCGAGGTGCTCGGGGAGGACGAGGCGCGCACCCCGATGGTGTTCCAGTACAACCCGCTCGAGACCTACCTCGAGACCACCGATGACGGCGATCTCGTCGTCACCATCAACTCCGCGGCGGTGATGAGTCCGCGCCTGCGCTACAACATCGGCGACGAGGCCCGGCTCATCGACTTCCCCACCATGGTCGAGCTCACCCGCACCCGCCCGGAGCTCGCCGCGGCGTGCTCGGAGGCGTTCGCCCGGCAGCGGATGAAGCTGCCGTTCGTCCTCCTGTTCGGCCGCTCGGACTCGACGATCTCCTACATGGGAGCCAACATCTACCCGCTCGATGTGGAGAACGGGATCTACGCCGACAACCCGCGCGCCCATCTCATCGAGGGCTTCCGGATCAGCCTCGACGACGTCGGGGAGCTCGAGCAGCGCCCCACCCTCCACCTGCAGCTGCGCGACCCCGCCACGGAGCCCGCGGCCGACCTCGACGACGCCGCCCGCGGCGAGCTCGCCGACACGGTGCGGGCCGGGGTCGTCGCCCACCTCACCGCGGTGTCCCGGGACTTCGCCGAATCCCTCGAGGAGGACCCGAGCGCCGCCGACCTGCGGGTGCGCGTCCACGACCACGGCGCCGGCCCGTTCTCCCGCCCGACGACGACGATCAAGAACGTCTACCTGGAGGCCTGACATGCGCTCGAACGACTTCTCCGCAGCACCCCCGCAGGCGCGGGCCGGATCGTTCTTCCTCGGCTGCAACCGCTACCGCAGCCCGCTCGCGATGCTCGGCCAGATCCGCCGCTGGCCGAAGCTCGCCCGCGCGCTCAAGCACGCACCGGGGTACCTGTGGCACCGCAGCTACTACGAGTTCCCCGACCGGATCGGCCTCCTCGTCGCCTTCGCCACCCGCGACGACCTCCTGCGCTTCGCCCGCACCCCGGAGCACCACACGATCATGCACTGGCTGGTCGGCGGGGACGGGTCCTCACCGGCACGCGGCGGCTTCATCCGGATCCTCGACGCCGAGGAGTGGGGCTACACGAACGGCGAGTTCCGCGCCGAGGACGGCCGCCTGGGCCTCATCGACCGGTTCTCCCCGGTCACCGGCGAGTCCGCGGACGCACCCACCACCGGTGGGCCCGGGACCTCCGCGGCCGGTCCGGGTACCGCCGTCACTGCACCCGCCGGCACCCCGCCGGCCGGCACCTCTGCAGCAGACCGCCCGGTCCGCTCGTGACCGTCTCCCCCGTCCGCACCCGCGCGGACCTCGCGGCGTTCCTCGAGCTGCCGGCCCGCTTGGGCCGGGACGAGGGCACGTCCGGACTGCGGGTGCCGCTGCTGCGCTCGGAGATCCGGTCCTGGCACACCGGCCGCACGTGGTTCCCGGCGCCGATCGAGCTGCTGCTGGCCCGCACCGGCGGCACCGTCACCGGCCGCACCACCGCCCACCGCTGCGCCGCGCTCGACGCACGCCTGTCGACCGGGCCGCAGGCGCTCGCGCCCACGGTCCGCGCCCTGTGCTTCGGGGCCACCGAGTTCGCCGACGAGCACGCCGCCGCAGAGCTCTTCGAGGCGCTCGGCGCGCGGGCCCGTAACACCGGCTGCACCCACCTGTTCGGTCCGGTGTCGCCGCTGCCGAACACCACCGGCGGGGTCGTCACCGCGGGCTTCGCCGAGCGCGGGTTCTTCGACTCGCCGTGGAACCCGGCACACGTGCCCGCGGCCTACGAGGCGCACGGCTTCACCCGCTGGGCTCAGGCCGATTCCTGGATCGTCGACCTCGGCGGCGTCCCGGCCGCCCGCGCCACCGCGCCCACCGCTGCCGAGGCGGCCGCCGCCGGGGTGCGTCTGCGCCACCCCTCCCGCGTGGGCACCCGCCGGTTCGTGCGCCGCCTGCGGCCCACCCTCAACCGGGCGTTCGCCGCCCTGCCGTACTACACGGAGATCGGGCCGGCGCAGATGGCCGGGCAGACCGCCGGCCTCGAAGCCCTCATGGACCCGGCACTCATCGTCACCGCCGACGGTCTCGACGACCCTCCCGCCGCTCCCCCGAGGTGCTTCGCACTCGTGGTCCCCGACCCCACCGCGATCCTCCAGCGGCACGACGGCAGGCTCGGCCCGCGGGCGGTCGCGGAGCTCCTCACGTCCCACCGCACCCGGGGCCGCGACGCGATCCTCCTCATCCAGGGCACCGACCCCGACCACTCCGGTTCCGGGCTGCTCACCCTCGTCCTCCGGCAGGTGTACGCGAACCTCATCGCCGGCGGGTACCGGCGCCTCCGGGTGACCTCGATCGGACGGGACAACCCGGGGTCGGCCGCGGTGTTCGACCGGGCCGGCGGCCGGCCGCTCCACGGGCTCACCACCTACGTCCGGGATCTGCGATGAGTGCACCCCGCCCCCAGCCCGCTCCCGCGCTGCGCGAGCGCTGGATCGCCGTCGCCGGGTGCGCGCCCTCGGCCCACAACACCCAGCCGTGGCGGCCCGTTCCCACCGGATCCGGGGTGCGGCTCACCGTCGACCCCGCGCGCACCCTGCCCGAGGCCGATCCCCGGCACGAGGACCTCCACCTCTCGCTCGGCTGCTGGGTCGAGGCGCTCGCGATCGCGGCTGCGGAGTCCGGGTGGTCCCTGCAGACCGGCCCGGTGTCCGGGGTCGGGCCGGACCTCGTCCTCGACTTCCGGTTCACCCGCACGTCCGCTCCTGCGCTCACCGGATTCACCGTGCGCGAACTCCGCGCCCGGCAGGTGGACCGCGGCCGGCTCCTCCCCGATGACCGCGCGCTCGATGCCGCGGTCGCGGAGTTCGCCGCGCTGCCGGGGTGCTCGGACCTCGCGCTCAGCCAGCTGCCCGAACCGCTGTTCTCCCACTTGCAGGCGCAGTCGGCCACCCATGTGCTCTCCACTCCGGCGATGGCGGCGGAGACGCTCGGCTGGCTGCGCCTCGACCCGCGCGACCCCGCCTACCAGCGCGACGGCCTCACCGCCGACTGCCTGCGGCTGCCCGCCGGCACCCGGATGCTCGCCCCGGTGCTCGGTGCTCGGGCGGCCCCGGTCGTCGCCCGAGCGCTCGCCCGGGTGCAGCCGCTCGCCCGCCGGGTGCTCTGCACGGCGGACACCGTGAAGACCCTGCCCGCCGCGACGGCGGCGAGCTCTGCCGTCCGGGCCGTGCTGCCCGGGATCGGCCGCCCGCCGGCGCGCCTGGTCGTGTGGGGCCGCGCCGAGGATTCCGGCACGGATCCGATAGCGGGGATCGCGCGCGGCCGGGACCTGCTGCGGCTGTGGCTCGTGCTGGGCCGGCACGGTCTGCGGGTGGCCGCGCACTCCGAGCTCAAGGACTGCCCGGACACCCGGGAGGGGCTCCGCGCCTTCCTGGGACGCCGCGGGCGGGAGGGTGAGCCGTGCGGGGTGTTCTCCGCCGGCCGCTCGAGCTCGCCCGTCCCCCGGGCTCCACGCCTGCCGGTCTGAGCGGCCGGTCCGCGATGCCCGCACCCGGCCACCTGCCGTGCCTGCCCGGCATCAGCGCGGGCGCAGGGTGAGCGTGTCCTCGGTCGCGGTGTCGACGGCGGCCGTGGACCAGGCCCAGCGGTCCTGGACACCTGCGGCCCAGGGCTCGGCCTGGTCGGTGTAGTGCGGGTGGAAGGCGTGGCCGCTCGCTCCGGTGAGGTTCTGCCAGGTCGAGTCGTCCCAGTCCGCGACGTCGATGACCATCCGCAGGGAGGGCACGGTGGTCGTCGCGAAGCCCGCGTCGAGGTCCGATCCGGTCGCGTTGACCACCCCGGACCCGCCGCCCACGGGATAGGGGCCGCGGTTGAACAGCGCCTCGATCGGGGCGATGCCGCTCTCCCCGAAGGAGCCGTGGGTGAGGGTGAGGGCGTGGAGCTCGCCCCAGCTCCAGCCGGCCGGGTCCTCCCCCTGGAGCTCGACGAGCTCCGTGTGCGCCTCGGCTGCCGCGGTGCGCAGCAGGGCGTCCCGGTCCCCGGCCCACCACGGGGATCCCGGGTCGTCGAGCAGCTGGTCGAGGACCAGTGCGATGCGCGATTGGTCGTCACGGGGGATGTCGGTGCCCTGCGTGGCGAGCAGCGCGGCGGTCACGCGGTCGAAGAGGACGTTCGCATAGGCCGCGGCTGCGGAGTCCGCGTCGTTGCGTCCGTCCCAGCCGGCGAGGAGCTCGAGGGCCTCGGTGACGTCCGGGTCGTCCACCGTGAGCTCGGCGTAGGCGCGCTGCAGGGGTGCGGCCACCGGGGAGACGGTGTCGAGCTGGATCGCGGCGAGGTCCGCGCCGGTCACGGGACCGGCGGCGACGGCCTCGTCGAGGAGATCGACGATCCGGGCGGCACGGTCCCCGTAGTCCCAGTCGCGGCTGAGCGGGTGCCGGTAGGCGTCGTCGACGATCGCGTTGTTCGCCGTGACGATGATCCCGGAGTCCGGGTTGTACTCCACCGGCAGCTCGGAGAACGGGATGAATCCCTGCCAGTCGTAGGCGCTGTCCCAGCCCGGTTGGGGCATCCAGCCGTCCCCGGCGCCGCGGATCGGCAGCCGGCCGGGTGCCTGGTAGCCGATGTTGCCGTCGACGTCGGCGTAGACGAGGTTCTGCGCCGGGACGTCGAAGAGCGCGGCCGCGGCCCGGAAGTCGGAGAAGTCCCGGGCCCGGTTGAGGGCGAAGATCGCCTGCGCGGTGGTACCGGCTTCGAGCGCGGTCCAGCGCAGGCTGAGCGCGTGCTCGCCGGACCAGTCGTCCGCGGCGTCCGTGCTCTCCCCGGCAGAGGTTCCGGCCCCGCCCCCGGCACCAGGCCCGGCCCCGGCATCGGCCCCGGCATCGGCTCCGGTGGGTGGGGAGGCCGCGATCCCGGTGAACTCCGGGGTGAGCCCGGAGACGATCGGGCCGTGCCCGGTCGTCCGCACGGTGATCTCGACGTCCTCGCCGCCGGCCACCCGGAGGGTCTCCTCCCGGGTCTCGAAGGGGACCTTCTCGCCGTCGCGCCAGTAGCCGTCCGCGTCGACCCGTTCGACGTAGAGGTCCGCGACATCGGTGGTGAGGTTGGTGAACCCCCAGGCGACCGGCGCGTTGTGGCCGATGACGATCCCGGGCAGCCCCGAGAAGGAGAATCCCGCGACGTCGAACGGGCAGTCCGGCGTGACCTCGGAGCAGCGGAGCTGCATCTGCGTCCACACCGAGGGCAGGGAGGCGCCGAGGTGGGGATCGTTGGCGAGCAGCGGGCTTTCGGTCGCGGTGTGCTCACCGGACACCACCCAGGAGTTCGAGCCGATGCCCTCGCCCTGTCCGCCGACGAGCGCGTCGACCTCGGCGAGGATCTCCGCCAGGCCGCCCGCGGCGAACAGCGCGCCCGCCTCGGGGTGTGCCGCTGCGCTCCCCGGCTCCCGATGATCGGCGGTTCCACCGCCGCGCTGCGCAGGCTCCGCCGGAGCACCGGCGGGCTGCGGCACCTCGCCGTCGCCGATCCCGGCGCCGCTGGGATCCTCGGCCAGTATCACCGGATGCTCGTCGAAGGGGTGCCGGGATAGAGATCGGCGATCCGCTCCGGATCGAGGTCACCGGCCAGCAGCGCGCGGGCGGTCTCGTCCTCGATGTTCGTCCGCAGGTCCCAGGCCATCGCCTTGAGCCAGGCGACGGAGTCCGCCGGCGTCCACGGTTCCGGGGAGGACCCGCGGTTCTGCAGCCCGAGCACCGAGTACTCGAGACCGAGTCCGCCGCCGGAGCGCTCCTCGAGATAGGCGTTGACCCCGGCGGCGTAGGCCTCGTAGTACCCGCGCTCCTCGGCGGGCAGTGCGGCGACCTCGGCCTGTGCGGTGCGGTGCCAGCCGAGTGTGCGGAGGAAGGTGTCGGTGGGGACCTGGGACTCGCCGAACAGCTCGGAGAGCCGGGCGCTCGTCATGTGCCGGCGGAAGCCCATCTCCCAGAAGCGGTCCTGGGCGTGGACGAAGCCCTGCGCGAACAGCAGGTCGTCGGCGCGGGCGGCGGTGATCGTGGGGACGCCGCGGGCATCGCGCTGCACGGTCACCGTCTCCTGGAGGCCCGGCACCTCGAGGGTGCCGTCGGTCTGCGGGAAGGCCCGCACCACCGACCAGGCGGCGACCCCGCTGAGCACGAGGACGAGGACGAGCAGCGCGGCGAGGACGAGCATGAGGATCCGCCGCAGGCGTCCACGGCGCCGGCGCGCAGCAGGGCGAACGTCGGTGCGCGAGGGGCTGCGGGGCATCGGGGATCTCCTGTCCTCGGTTGCCCCGAGCCTATCCCGGATCCGCCATGCCGCCCCGGGTCAGCGGCGCGCCACAGCGTCGCGGACTGCCGCACCGCCGCACGGGAGCGCGGATCCCCGGGGAGGACGACGACGGCGGTGCGTGCACTCGGCACGCACCGCCGTCGGGGCGATCGTCGATCCGCGGGAGCGGATCAGCAGGTCACTTGTCCTCGGACTTCTCCTCGGCTGACTCCGCCTCGGCCATCTCGTCCTCGGAATCGGACTCGGTGGTGACGTCCGGCTCGGTCGCCGGAGTCTCCTCGGTCGACTCCGCGTCCTTCGAGCCGGTGTCCTGGGACTCCTCGGCCTTGGGCGCGGCCGCGGCGGTGGCCGCCTCGGCCTCCTTGACGGTCGCCTGCTTGGGCGAGTACGCCTCGAGGACGAGCTCGATCACGGCCATCGGGGCGTTGTCGCCCTTGCGGGGGCCGATCTTGGTGATGCGGGTGTAGCCGCCCGGACGCTCGGCCACGGCCGGAGCGATCGAGGTGAACAGCTCGTGCACGATCGACTTGTCGGCGATCTGGCCGAGCACGCGGCGGCGTGCGGCCAGGTCTCCGCGCTTGGCGAAGGTGATGAGGCGCTCCGCGACGGGACGGAGGCGCTTGGCCTTCGTCACGGTCGTGGTGATCGACTTGTGCTCGAACAGCTGGGACGCCATGTTGTTCAGCAGCATCCGCTCGTGCGCCGGGGAGCCGCCGAGGCGGGGACCCTTGGTGGGCGTAGGCATGATTTATCTCCTTGGAATTCTTAGAACTGCTCGTCCTCGACGAAGGACACGTCCTCGCCGTCGACCGGGCTCTCGTAGCCGGCGGGGCTGTCCTTGAGGCTCAGGCCAAGCTCGCTGAGCTTCTGCTTGACCTCGTCGATCGACTTCGAACCGAAGTTGCGGATGTCCATGAGGTCGGTCTCGCTGCGACCGACGAGCTCGCCCACGGTGTGGATCCCCTCGCGCTTGAGGCAGTTGTACGAGCGGACGGTGAGATCGAGATCCTCGATCGCCAGGGCGAGGTCGGCGGCGAGGGCGGCATCGACCGGCGACGGTCCGATGTCGATGCCCTCGGCCTCGACGTTGAGCTCACGGGCCAGCCCGAACAGCTCGACGAGGGTCTTGCCGGCCGAGGCCACGGCATCACGCGGGGTGATGGAGGGCTTCGTCTCGACGTCGACGACGAGGCGGTCGAAGTCCGTGCGCTGCTCGACACGGGTGGCCTCGACCTTGTAGGTGACCTTGAGCACCGGCGAGTAGATCGAGTCGACCGGGATCCGGCCGATCTCGGCGTCGGCGTTCTTGTTCTGCGCCGAGGACACGTAGCCGCGACCGCGCTCGATCGTGAGCTCCATGTCGAGGCGGCCGTCCTCGTTGAGGGTGGCGATGAACAGTTCCGGGTTGTGGATCTCCACTCCGGCGGGGGCGGAGATGTCCTCGGCGGTGACGGCGCCGGGACCCTGCTTGCGCAGGTAGGCCACGACGGGCTCGTCGAACTCCGAGGAGACTACGAGGGACTTGAGGTTGAGGATGAACTCGGTGACATCCTCCTTCACGCCCGGGACCGTGGTGAACTCGTGAAGCACACCATCGACCCGGATGCTCGTGACGGCGGCACCGGGAATGGAGGACAGCAGGGTTCGCCGCAGCGAGTTGCCGAGGGTGTAGCCGAAGCCCGGTTCGAGCGGTTCGATGACGAACCGCGACCGGTAGGTGTCTACAGCCTCTTCCGTGAGCGTGGGACGCTGTGCAATCAGCACGTGGGCTTCCTTTCGGCGAGCATCCGCTATATGACGCTCGCAATGCACTTGAGAGTATCGCTACTCGTGACGCTTGCGGTGGTGGGTGGCCCGGCGTCCGATCGCAGCGGACCCGTGGGGTCCGCCGGATCGTCCGGCCGGTCCGGGTCAGCCGCGCCGGCGCTTGGGCGGGCGGCAGCCGTTGTGCGGCGTCGGGGTGACGTCCTGGATGGTGCCCAGCTCGAGGCCGGCGGCCTGGAGGGAGCGGATCGCGGTCTCGCGTCCGGAGCCCGGGCCCTTGACGAACACGTCGACCTTCTTGAGGCCGTGCTCCTGGGCGCGGCGGGCGGCGGACTCCGCGGCCATCTGCGCAGCGTACGGGGTGGACTTGCGGGAGCCCTTGAAGCCGACCTCACCGGAGGAAGCCCATGAGATCACGGCTCCGGTCGGGTCGGTGATCGACACGATCGTGTTGTTGAACGTCGACTTGATGTGGGCCTGGCCGTTGACGACGTTCTTCTTGTCCTTGCGGCGGGTCTTGCGGGCAGCGGAGGCTGCGCGTGTCTTGGGAGGCATAAGTGTGGATTCTCCTGATTCGAAGGCTGGAGGGCTTACTTCTTCTTACCGGCCACCGTGCGCTTGGGGCCCTTGCGGGTGCGCGCATTGGTCTTGGTGCGCTGGCCGCGGACGGGGAGTCCCCGGCGGTGGCGCAGGCCTTCGTAGCTGCCGATCTCGACCTTGCGGCGGATGTCGGCGGCGACCTCGCGACGGAGGTCGCCCTCTACCTTGAATGTGCCTTCGATGTAGTCGCGCAGCTGCACGAGCTCGGCATCGGACAGATCTTTCACGCGGGTGTCCGGGTTGATCCCGGTCTCCGTCAGGGTCTGGCTCGCACGAGTGCGGCCCACACCGAAAATGTATGTCAGGGCGACTTCCACGCGCTTCTCACGCGGGAGGTCGACTCCGGCAAGACGTGCCATTGTGTGTACTCCATGGGTTGTTCGGAGGTGCTTGCTCAGACCTGTCCGGTGCTCTCACCGGTCCGCGGCCTCCGAGCCGCGGGTGTCGTCCTGTGTCCAGGGGGCGAGGCCTGCTTGGGTGTGGTGCTCACTGGCGCCGCGGGTGCGGCACAGCTGTGTCGATCTGCTCGAGGTGAGCGAATCAGCCCTGACGCTGCTTGTGGCGCGGGTTGTCGCAGATCACCATGACGCGGCTGTTGCGCCGGATGACCTTGCACTTCTCACAGATCTTCTTGACGCTGGGCTTGACCTTCATCGTTAATCCTTCTTCTCACCGCGAAGACCCCGGGCCAGGACCCGGGGGCTGTGAGCGGCGAAAACTGTCGAAAAGACCGTTTACTTGTACCGGTAGACGATACGTCCGCGGGACAGGTCGTAGGGAGACAGCTCCACCACGACGCGGTCCTCGGGGAGGATGCGGATGTAGTGCTGGCGCATCTTTCCGGAGATGTGCGCGAGCACCTTGTGCCCGTTGGTCAGCTCGACGCGGAACATGGCGTTCGGCAGAGCCTCCACAACAGAGCCCTCGATCTCAATGACCCCTTCTTTTTTGGCCATATCGTTCGTCAACCTCATCTTCCCGTGGCCGCAGGACGGCCACGCATCGTTCGTATCTCGGATCCTCTTCGGTCTCCCGGGCGGGTTCCGATTCGACCGGGATCTGCAGGTGGGGAATCCACCGCCGGCGGGCCTCCGTGCGCTAAGCTCGGGTGCGACACGGCGGGTTCATTCCTTGCCCATAACAGACCAGTGAACTACTCTACCGGAATCGGGTCGCGCATGCCAACCGAGCGTCGTCGCGTCCGCCGGCACCGTTCCCTGGCGGCGCGCCGGGCCGAGGATCTCCGTCTGCTCCGCACGCTGCTCGCCGTCGACCCGCTCCCCCGCGCCGATCTCGGCGCCCTGTCCGCCGAGCTCCGTCCCGCCCGCGGCCGCCCCTCCTCCCTGACGGGACGCCTCCGCAGCCGCCTGCGCATCGATGGCCGGCGCGGCCCCCGGCTCCTCGCCGCCGCCCACGACCTCTCCGCCGCCGAGGTGGCCCGCGCCCTCGACACCGTGCCGGCGCTCGAACCGGTGCCGCGCGGGCCGGCCCGCTGGGTCCCCGTGCCGCTGCGCGGCCTCACCGCCCCCGGGTCCGCCGCTGCGCGGCCGGCGGAGGGGGCACGGAACCGGCCCGTCCGACCGCTCTCGATCCGGCAGGGACGGCTGAGCGACTGCTGGTTCATCGCAGTGCTCGCCGCCTGCGAGCACATGCGCCCCGGATTCACCGCCTCGCTCGTCCGTCCCACCGACAACGGGCTCGTCGAGGTGCGGCTCCACACGCCGGGGGCCCGCTGGGTGACGCTGAGCCCCCGCGTGCCCGCCGCGCACCGCGCCGGGGACCGCCGGCTGCGACCGAACGCCGCCTCGCTCGTGGAGAAGGCGGCCGCACTGACCTACGGGCGCGGCTCCTACCGGCGGATCCAGGGGGACTTCGCCGGCGTCGCGCTCGGGCTCCTCACCGGCCGGTGGTGCCCGGCCCGGCCGGTCCCGCTGCGCCTGTCGCGGATCGAGCACTGGCTCGCGGCCGGACGTCCGGTCGTCGCCTCGACGCTCGTGCGACCCGGCGGATCGTTCCGGGTGCCGCGGGAGGACGACCCGCACCGCTCGGTCGCCGTCATGGACGGCCACGTCTACGTGGTGCGGCGGGTCGCCCGGCTGAGCGAGGACGGCTCGCCCGACCCGCACGGGCCGCTGCGGGTCCATGTGCACAATCCGCTCGGCGGCACCGAGGGCGAACCCCGGCGCACCGATCTGTTCCTCTCCGCGGCCCAGCTCCGCCGCACGTTCATCAGCGTCAATGTCGGCCCCCGCCTGCGCTGAGGCCCCGCCGACCGAGCGGTACCGTGGAGGCATGACGATTCCCGAGTACACCCCGGACCAGCTCCGCGCCCGCGGCGGCCTCAAGTGGACCGCGATCCCCGAGACCCTGGGCGCCTTCATCGCCGAGGCCGACTTCGGCACCGCCCCGGCCGTGCACTCGGCCCTCGCCGAGCTCACCGAGAAGGAGCTCTTCACCTACACGCCGCCGGCGATGCTCCGGGATCTCCGCGAGGCCACCGCCGAGCACTGCGCACGGAGCTTCGGCTGGGACATCGCCCCCGCGCAGGTCGCCGCGGTGCCCGATGTCATCACCGCGTACCGCGCGATGATCGACCTGTTCACCGCACCGGGCACCCCGGTCGTCCTCATGACCCCGGCGTACATGCCGTTCTTCAAGGTGCCGCCGCTGTGCGGACGCGAGATCCGCGAGGTGCCGATGATCCGCACCGCCGACGGCTGGGACGTCGACGGGCCCGCCCTCGAGTCCGCGCTCGCCGGCGGCGGGCTGCTCGTCCTCTGCAATCCCCACAACCCGATCGGCAAGGTCTACGAGCGCACCGAGCTCGAGGCCATCAGCCGGATCGTCGAGGCCACGGGGTCCCGGGTGTTCGCCGACGAGATCCATGCCCCGCTCGTCTTCCCGGGCGCCCGCCACATCCCCTACGCCACGGTGTCCGAGGCTGCCGCAGAGCACTCGATCACCGCGCTGTCGGCCTCCAAGGCGTTCAACATCCCGGGCCTCAAGTGCGCGCAGATGGTGTTCACGAACCGCGTCGACGCCGCCCGGTTCGCCGAGCTCGGCGAGTTCGTCGCGCACTCGACGGCGAGCCCCGGCATCGTCGCGACGACCGCGGCCTACCGGGAGGGTGGGGACTGGCTGGCGGAGCTGCTGGCCTACCTCGACGACAACCGCGCAGCGCTCGCGGCCCTGCTCGCCGAGCGGCTGCCGGAAGCGGGACACCTGCCGTCCGCCGGGAGCTACATCGCCTGGGTCGACCTGCGGGCCTACGACCTCGGCGAGGACCCCGCCCGGTTCCTCCGCGAGTCCGCCGGGATCGCGCTGACGAACGGCCGCGAGTGCGGTGAGGCCGGCGCCGGGCACGTGCGCATCAACACCGCGACCCCGCGGGCGGTCCTCACGGAGATCGTCGAACGGATGGCCGAGGCGATCGACGGCCGGCAGGAGGCGCCTGCGGATCCCACTCGATGAGGTCCGCATTCGGCAGCGCCTGCACCCGGCTCAGCACGGCGGGGCCGAACGCTGCCCAGTAGTACTCGTTGAGCATGCCCATGCAGCGGCCCAGCCGGGTGTGGATGGCGAGGCCGGGGGCGAGGTCTGCCGGCAGGACCGGTGCGCTCATGAGCTCGCCGGAGACTGCATAGTAGAGATCGAAGTAGTCGACCAGGCCGAGTTCGGAGCCGCCGAGTGCTGCGGCGACCCGCGCCTCGGCATCGCCGATCATGCTTCGCAGCGCGGCGATCCCGAATGCCCGGTCGGCCCAGCGCCGGGCCTGGTCCATGTCCTCGGGCACGAGGGAGCAGAACTCGAGCCAGGCCCTGCCTTCGACCCCGATGTCCGCACCGACCTCGGCCCGGAACCCGGCGACCGCCTCGGTGAGAGCGATGAGCACTCCCGGCCGGAGCGGCCGGTAGCCGGATCTCCGTGCAAGGTCGAGCACGCGGTCACGATCGGAGCGACGAGCCTCGGGGATCGACAGGACGACGGCGGCGAACGCCCCGGAGAACTCCGTGTGCTCCACCCGCCCGGCGAGCCGCCCATAGCTCGGGCGCAGGGCCTCGGCGAGGCGGTACACGGCGATCCTGCCCACCTGGGACCGGTGCAGCAGACCGCGGGAGACGAGGCGCACGACCTGGTTGCGAGCAGCGGATTCGCTGTAGCCGTGGAGAGCGAGCACCGAGGTGATCACCGGCCCCGGCACTGCGCTCGCCCCGAGCGAGCCGAACACGGAGACCACGTCGAAACCACCGCGGGTGATGCGGTAGCGGTGCTGATCCGTCACTGTTCGTCTCCGTTTCGGGAGGACGTGGCAAGGGGTGAACCGCCACCATAGCGTGGACAGCGATACCCGTTGTCTCAGAAAGGTCCACCATGTCCCAGTCCTTCGCAGCAGCGCTCGAGAGCGCTCGCGCTGCCCACAGCTTCTCCCTCGCCGCGGCCAGCGTGGCGGCCTCGATCACCGTAGTCATCGCCTTCGCAGCATTCATGATCGTCGGTGCAGGCATCACCACCACCGCGACATGGATGTTCGCACTCGGTCTCCTGGCAGCAGGCGGGACCTATCTGGGAACCTTCCTGGGAGTCCGCGGGAAGATGAGGGAGGTGCCGGACACCCGGGCCGCTGCCGCACAGGTCTGATCCGGGCGCGTCCACGTGACGCCCGCGCCCGCTTCACCGCTGGATACGACGACGGCCGAAGTGCACACGCACTCCGGCCGGTCCGTTCGGCGGGCCCGGTGGCCCGCCGGTGCCGCGTCAGTCCTCGAGCGGCACCGGGGTCACGCCGTAGGCGGCGAGGCGCTCGGCCCCGCCGTCCTCCGCGGTGAGCACCCAGATCCCGCGCTCGTGGCGAGCCACTGTGTGCTCCCAGTGGGCGGCCCGCGCCCCGTCGACGGTGACGACGGTCCAGTCGTCGTCGAGGGTGCGCGAGGCGATGTCACCGGCGACGAGCATCGGCTCGATCGCCAGGCACAGCCCGGGCCGGATCTTCGGCCCCAGGTTCCTGGCCCGGTAGTTGAGCACCTCGGGCTCCATGTGCATCTGCGTGCCGATGCCGTGCCCGGTGTAGTCCTCGAGCAGCCCGAGGTCCGGAGCCTCGGCCAGCGCGAACTCCTCGATCGCCGCACCGATCTCGCCGACCCGCTTGGCGCGGGCGAAGGCCGCGATGCCGGCCCACATCGATTCCTCGGTGATGTCGGAGAGACGCCGGTCGGCCGCACTCGCGTGCTCCCAGCCGCCGACGCAGAGGGTGAAGGCGGAGTCGCCGTGATAGCCGTCGACGATCGCTCCGCAGTCGATCGACACGAGGTCGCCGGCCTCGAGGACGCGCGCGCCGGGGATGCCGTGGACGATCTCCTCGTTCACGGAGATGCAGGCCACAGCGGGGAACCCGTGATAGCCCTTGAAGTTCGAGCGCGCACCGGCCTCGGCGATGACGGCGGCCGCGGCTGCGTCGACCTCGGCGGTGGTGGCCCCGGGCACGGACGCGGCACGGGCGGCCGCGAGGGCCGCCCGTGTGACGAGACCGGCGCGGCGCATCGTGCGGATCTGCGCCTCGGTCTTGAGCTCCAGCTTGGATCCGAACACTCAGTGCCCGATCTGCGCGAGGATGCGGTCGGTGATCGCATCGATCTCACCGAGCCCGTCGACCTGGCGCAGCAGACCGCGGTCGGCGTAGACCCGGGTCAGCGGCTGCGTCTGCTCGGCATAGACGTCGAGGCGGTGGCGGATGACCTCCTCGGTGTCGTCGGAGCGGCCCTGGAGCTGCGCGCGGGCGAGCAGGCGCTCGACGACCTCGTCGGTGTCGGCGGTGAGCTCGACGACGTGGTCGAGCGACTCGCCGAGGTCGGACAGCATCGAGTCGAGCTCGGCGACCTGCGCCTCGGTGCGCGGGTAGCCGTCGAGCAGGAACCCGGGCTGGGCGTCGTCCTGGGCGAGGCGGTCCTTGACCATCGAGTTGGTGACCTCGTCCGGCACGTACTCGCCGGAGTCCATGTAGCGCTTCGCGGTCTTCCCGAGTTCGGTCTCCCCGGCGACGTTCGCACGGAAGATGTCCCCGGTGGAGATCGCCGGGATGCCGAGCTTCTCCGCGAGGCGGGCGGCCTGGGTGCCCTTGCCCGCCCCCGGCGGGCCGATGAGGATGATCCGTTCGCTCATGGTGTGTTCCTTTCAGGATGGTGCCGCCCACGGCCGGCGCCCGGGACGGGCGCGGTCGATGCGGTCGTGGTCAGCGCAGCAGCCCCTCGTAGTGGCGCTGCTGCATCTGCGAATCGATCTGCTTGACGGTCTCCAGGCCCACACCGACGATGATGAGGAGCGAGGTGCCGCCGAACGGGAAGTTCTGGTTGGCATCGATGAGCACCAGCGCGATGAGCGGGATCATCGCGACGAACGCGAGGTACAGCGAGCCCGGGAAGGTGATCCGGGTGAGCACGTAGCTCAGGTACTGCTCCGTCGGCCGTCCGGCGCGGATGCCGGGGATGAAGCCGCCGTACTTCTTCATGTTGTCCGCGACCTCCTCCGGGTTGAAGGTGATCGCGACGTAGAAGTACGTGAAGAAGATCGTCAGCAGGAAGTACACGAGCATGTAGACCGGGTGGTCGCCCGTCGTGAGGTACTCGGTGATCCACTGCACCCACTGCGCCTCGGGGTCGCCGAACTGCGCGATCAGGCTCGGCAGGTACAGGACCGAGGAGGCGAAGATCACCGGGATCACACCGGCCTGGTTGACCTTGATCGGGATGTAGGTCGAGGTCCCGCCGAACATCCGACGGCCGACCATGCGCTTGGCGTACTGCACCGGGATGCGGCGCTGGGACTGCTCGACGAACACCACGAGCGCGACGATCGCGAGGCCGACGGCGACGACGATGAGGAAGATGTCGATGCCCTGCGAGGTGAGGATCGCGCCGAAGGCGGCCGGGAACCCGGCGGCGACGGCGGTGAAGATCAGCAGCGACATGCCGTTGCCGACGCCCCGCTCGGTGATCTGCTCGCCGAGCCACATGATGAGGCCGGTGCCGGCGGTCAGGGTGATGACGATGATGAGGACGCCCCACCAGGTGTCGTTGACGATGAGGTCCTGGCAGCCTTCGACATTGCCGAACAGCGCACCGGTGCGCACCGTGGAGACGAGGGTCGTGGCATTGAGGATGCCCAATCCGATCGTCATGTACCGGGTGTACTGGGTGAGCTTCGCCTGGCCGGAGGCGCCCTCCTTGTGGAGGGCCTCGAAGCGCGGGATCACCACGCGCAGGAGCTGGGTGATGATGCTCGCCGTGATGTAGGGCATGATGCCGAGCGCGAAGATCGACAGCTGGAGCAGCGCTCCGCCGCTGAACAGGTTGACGAGCCCGAACGCACCCTGGTTGAGCTGCGGGTTGGCGACGCACTGCTGGACCTGCGCGTAGTCGATGCCGGGGGCGGGGATGTACGAGCCGAGCCGGTAGAGCACGATCACGCCGAGTGTGAAGAGGAGTTTGTTCCTCAGATCGGGCGTTTTGAAAGCCCGCCCAATTGCGCCGAGCAAGCGTCCTCCTGGGGGTGTCCACCAAGGCGGGCGGCCGCGCGCGTGCGCAGGGGCCGGCGATCCTCGGATGATGAGTCGTTGAGAGTACCTGTTGAACTGTAGCAGGGTGGTTCCGCGCCCCTGAAACCGAACGGCCGGCCCCGGACGGGGGTCCCCGGTGCACGCTCAGGGGTGCGGACGCGACAGGAGGGAGGCCGCCCGCAGGCGACCTCCCTCCCAGCGACCGGGCCGAGGGGTCACCCTCAGGCGGTCGTCGTCTTCCCTCCGGCCGCTTCGATCTTCTCGATCGCGGACGCGGAGAACTTGTCGGCGGTGATGTCGAGCTTGACGGAGATCTCTCCGGTGCCCAGCACCTTGACCGGCTGCTTGGGGCGCACGGCGCCCTTGGCGACCAGGTCCTCGACGCCCACGGTGCCGCCCTCGGGGAACAGCGACGAGAGCTTGTCGAGGTTGACGACCTGGAAGGTCACCTTGTTCGGGTTCTTGAACCCGCGCAGCTTCGGGAGCCGCATGTGGAGCGGGGTCTGCCCGCCCTCGAAGCCGTGCGGAACCTGGTAACGAGCCTTCGTTCCCTTGGTGCCGCGACCGGCGGTCTTGCCCTTCGACGCCTCACCGCGACCCACACGGGTCTTCGCGGTCTTGGCGCCGGGGGCAGGACGCAGGTGGTGCAGCTTCAGCACATTCTCTTCTGCCATCTCAATCCACCTCTTCGCACTTCACCAGGTGGCGCACGGTGTTCACCATGCCGCGGAACTCCGGCCGGTCCTCTTTCACGACGACGTCGTTGATCTTCTTGAGACCGAGGCTCCGGAGGGTTTCGCGCTGGTTCTGCTTGCCACCGATTTCGGACTTGATCTGCGTGATCTTCAGCTGTGCCATCAGGCGTTCGCTCCGCTCTCCTGTGCGCGCAGCATCGCGTACGGCGCGACTTCGTCGACCGGCAGGCCGCGGCGGGCCGCGACCTCCTCGGGACGCTCGAGGCCCTTGAGCGCCGCGATCGTGGCGTGCACGATGTTGATGGCGTTCGAGGAGCCCAGCGACTTCGACAGGATGTCGTGGACGCCGGCGCAGTCGAGGACGGCGCGGACCGGACCGCCGGCGATCACGCCGGTACCCGGGGCGGCCGGACGCAGCAGGACGACGCCTGCGGCGGCCTCACCCTGCACCGGGTGCGGGATGGTCTTCTGGATGCGGGGGACGCGGAAGAAGTTCTTCTTCGCCTCCTCGACACCCTTGGCGATGGCCGCGGGAACTTCCTTGGCCTTGCCGTAGCCCATGCCCACCATGCCGTTGCCGTCACCGACGACGACGAGCGCGGTGAAGGAGAACCGGCGTCCGCCCTTGACCACCTTCGACACGCGGTTGATGGTGACGACGTGCTCGATGAACTGGTTCTTGTCGTCGCGGTCCTGCCGGTTGCCGCGACGGCCGTCGCGGCCGCCGCCCTCGCCGCGGCCCCGGCCGCGACCGCGGTTGCGGTCATCGGTCTGCGGGGTCTCGGTCTGGGCCACCTGCTGGTCCTTGTTCTCTTCAGTGCTCACAGGGACAGTCCTCCTTCGCGTGCACCTTCGGCGATCGCGGCGACACGACCGTGGTAGGTGTTGCCGCCGCGGTCGAACACCACGGACTCGATGCCCGCGGCCTTGGCGCGCTCGGCGACGAGCTCGCCGACCCGGCGTGCCTTCGTGGTCTTGTCGTCGCCGGCGGACCGGAGATCGGCTTCCATGGTGGAGGCCGATGCCAGGGTCTTCCCGACGCTGTCGTCGATGACCTGCACGAACACGTGGCGGCTCGATCGCTTGACGACGAGACGGGGACGCTCGGCAGTGCCGTTGATGTGCTTGCGCAGACGGACGTGGCGGCGAGCGCGTGCAGCGCCCTTGCCCTTGCCGTAGCTCTGCTTCTTTCCGAAGGCCATGGTCACTTACCAGCCTTTCCGACCTTGCGGCGAACGTTCTCGCCGGCGTAGCGCACACCCTTGCCCTTGTAGGGCTCGGGCTTGCGCAGCTTGCGGATGTTTGCCGCCACCTCGCCGACGAGCTGCTTGTCGATGCCGGAGACGGTCAGCTTGTTCTGGCCCTCGACCGAGAAGGTGATCCCGGCCGGCGGCTCGACGGTGATCGAGTGGCTGTAGCCGAGGGCGAACTCGAGGTTCGAGCCCTTGGCCTGCACGCGGTAACCGGTGCCGACGATCTCGAGCGACTTCGAGTAGCCCTCGGTGACGCCGACGATCTGGTTGTTGATCAGGGTGCGGGTGAGTCCGTGGAGCGAACGCGATTCGCGCTCGTCGTTCGGACGGGTGACGCTCACGGCGCCGTCCTCGAGGGTGACCTCGATGGGCTCGGCGACGGTGAGTCCGAGCTCGCCCTTCGGTCCCTTGACGGAGACGCGGCGACCGTCGATCTTCACCTCGACACCGGAGGGAACGGAGATCGGCTGCTTGCCAATACGTGACATTGTGCTCTCCCCCTTCCTTACCAGACGTAGGCGAGGACTTCCCCACCCACGCCCTTCTTCGATGCTTGCTTGTCGGTGAGCAGACCCGAGGAGGTCGACAGGATCGCGATTCCGAGTCCGCCGAGCACCTTGGGCAGGTTCGTGCTCTTCGCATAGACCCGCAGACCGGGCTTCGACACGCGGCGGATGCCGGCGATCGAGCGCTCGCGGTTGGGGCCGAACTTGAGGTCGAGCTCGAGCTTCTTGCCGACCTCGGCGTCAGCGACGCGCCAGTCGGAGATGAAGCCCTCGGTCTTGAGGATCTCGGCGATGTTCGACTTCAGCTTGCTGTAGGGCATGCTGACATCCTCGTGGTACGCCGAGTTGGCGTTGCGCAGACGCGTGAGCATGTCTGCGACGGGATCAGTCATTGTCATTGGGCTGTTGCCCTTCCTCGTTGGGGTTTCGTCGGCGGCGTGCGCCGCGTCGGACCTACAACGTAGAGATTCAGTTGGTCTTGAACGGGAAGCCCAGGTGGCGCAGCAGCGCCCGGCCTTCGTCGTCGGTCTTGGCGGTGGTCACCACGGTGATGTCCATGCCGCGGACGCGGTCGATCGCGTCCTGGTCGATCTCGTGGAACATCGACTGCTCGGTCAGACCGAAGGTGTAGTTCCCGTTGCCGTCGAACTGGCGGTCCGACAGTCCGCGGAAGTCGCGGATGCGCGGCAGCGCGAGCGAGACGACGCGGTCGAGGAACTCCCACATCCGGGCCCCGCGCATGGTGACGTGGGCGCCGATCGGCTGTCCCTCGCGCAGCTTGAACTGCGCGATCGACTTCCGGGCCTTCGTCACCACGGGCTTCTGGCCGGTGATGAGGGTGAGGTCGCGGATCGCGCCCTCGATGAGCTTGGAGTCGCGCGCGGCGTCTCCGACACCCATGTTCACGACGACCTTGACGAGGCCAGGGACCTGCATCGGGTTGCCGTAGCCGAACTCCTCCTGGAGCTTCGGCACGATGTCTTCACGGTAGACCTGCTTGAGGCGCGGTGCCGGGCGGGTCTGCACGGTGCTGTCGGTCATCAGATGTCCTCCCCGGTACGACGCGAGACGCGGACCCGCACGGTGCGGGTGCGGCCGTCGCGCTCGACTTCCTCGGTGCGGTAGCCCACGCGGGTCGGCTTGTTGTCCTTGGGATCGACGAGCATCACCTTGGCCACGTGGATCGGTGCCTCGTGGATCTCGATGCCGCCCGCGGTGGCGCCCGAGGCGGTCTGGCCGGCCTTGCGGTGCTTGGTCACCCGGTTGACGCCCTCGACGAGGACGCGGTTGGTCTCGGGGAACACCTCGAGGACCTTGCCCTGCTTGCCGCGGTCGCCCCCGCGCGAGGCGCGGGCACCGGCGATGACCTGCACGAGGTCACCCTTCTTGATCTTGAGCTTTGCTGCCATGCTCACAACACCTCCGGCGCCAGCGAGATGATCTTCATGAACTTCTTGTCGCGCAGCTCGCGCCCGACGGGTCCGAAGATGCGGGTTCCACGAGGCTCGCCGTCGGTCTTGAGGATGACCGCTGCGTTCTCGTCGAACTTGATGTACGAGCCGTCGGCGCGACGGCGCTCCTTGACGGTGCGGACGACGACCGCCTTGACGACGTCGCCCTTCTTGACGTTGCCGCCGGGGATGGCGTCCTTGACGGTGGCGACGATCGTGTCGCCGATGCCGGCATAGCGTCGGCCGGAACCGCCGAGGATCCGGATCGCGAGGATCTCCTTCGCGCCCGTGTTGTCGGCGACCTTGAGTCGCGACTCCTGCTGGATCACTGCTTATCTCCTGTCGTCTCGTCGGTTCTCACCGGTGGCGAGCCTGACGGAACGGATGATTGACGTGTGTGCCCTGCCCCGGGAGTCCCGGTGGCCGCCGCGGAAGGGGCGGGACCGGGGGGAACCCGGGGCGTGTGCGGGCCTCTTACTTGGCGCGCTCGACGATCTCGACGAGCCGCCAGCGCTTGGTCGCCGACAGCGGACGGGTCTCGGACACGACGACGAGGTCGCCGATGCCTGCCGTGTTCTGCTCGTCGTGGACCTTGATCTTGCTGGTCTTCCGCATGATCTTGCCGTAGAGACGGTGCTTCTTGCGGTCCTCGACCTCCACCACGATGGTCTTGTCCATCTTGTCGGAGACGACGTACCCGCGCGCGGTCTTGCGCGAATTGCGCTCCGACTCCTGTGCTGCGGCTGCCTGGGTCTGCTCGGCCATCACTTATCCTCTTCCTTGGCATCGGCCGGGTTCGTCCGGATCGACAGCTCGCGCTCACGGAGCACGGTGTAGATCCGGGCGATGTCGCGGCGCACGGCCTTGAGTCGACCGTGGCTCTCGAGCTGACCGGTGGCCGACTGGAACCGGAGGTTGAACAGCTCGGCCTTGGCCTTCTTCAGCTCCTCGACAAGACGGTCGTTGTCGAAGCCGTCGAGGGCGTCCATGGACAGGTCCTTGGAACCGATCGCCATTGTCATTCACCACCTTCGCGCCGCACGATGCGGGCCTTGAGAGGAAGCTTGTGGATCGCCAGGCGCAGGGCCTCGCGAGCGACTTCCTCGGGGACACCGGCGAGCTCGAACAGAACTCGACCGGGCTTGACGTTCGCCACCCACCACTCGGGTGAGCCCTTGCCGGAGCCCATGCGGGTCTCGGCGGGCTTCTTGGTCAGCGGGCGGTCGGGGTAGATGTTGATCCACACCTTGCCGCCGCGCTTGATGTGGCGGGTCATCGCGATACGAGCCGCCTCGATCTGCCGGTTGGTCACGTAGGCCGGCTCGAGAGCCTGGACTCCCCAGTCACCGAACGTGACCTCGTTGCCGCCCTTGGACATGCCGCCGCGCTTGGGGTGGTGCTGCTTGCGGTGCTTGACTCGACGAGGGATCAGCATGTGTCAGCCCTCCGATCCGGCCGCTGCGGCCGGAGCCGCCTCGGCAGTGTTGTCAGTCTTCCTCTGGCCGACCTCGGGACGACGGTCGGTGCCCCGACCCCGTCCTCCGCGACCGCGACCGCGGGCACCGCCGCCGCGCGGGCCCCGTGCGTTCGGCTGTGCGGCCTCCTGGGCGGCGATCTCCTTGTCGGTGAAGTCGCCCTTGTAGATCCACACCTTGACGCCGATCCGGCCGAAGGTCGTCTGGGCCTCGTAGAAGCCGTAGTCGATGTTCGCCCGGAGGGTGTGCAGCGGCACGCGTCCCTCGCGGTAGAACTCCGAGCGTCTCATCTCGGCGCCGCCCAGACGGCCGGCGCACTGCACGCGGATGCCCTTGGCACCGGCCCGCTGCGCGGACTGGATCGCCTTGCGCATCGCACGGCGGAAGGCCACGCGGCTCGCGAGCTGCTCGGCCACACCCTGCGCCACCAGCTGTGCATCGGTCTCGGGGTTCTTGACCTCGAGGATGTTGAGCTGGATCTGCTTCCCGGTGAGCTTCTCGAGCTGCCCGCGGATGCGGTCGGCCTCGGCGCCGCGGCGACCGATGACGATGCCGGGACGCGCGGTGCGGATGTCGACGCGCACCCGGTCACGGGTCCGCTCGATGTTGACCTTCGAGATGCCGGCCCGCTCGAGGCCGGTGCTCAGCAGACGGCGGATCTTGACGTCCTCGCCCACGTAGTCGCTGTAGCGCTGCCCGGCCTTGGTCGAGTCGGCGTACCACTTCGACTTGTGGTCGGTGGTGATTCCGAGACGGAATCCGTTGGGATTGATCTTCTGTCCCATCAGCGGTTCCCCTTCCGTGAAGCGCCCACCGGGAGGTCGTCTCCCGATGCCAGCACGACGGTGATGTGGCTGGTGCGCTTGTTGATGCGGTAGGCACGTCCCTGGGCACGAGGCCGGAACCGCTTCATGGTCGGTCCCTCGTCCACGAATGCTTCCGAGATGACCAGTTCGTTCTCGTCGAACGCCTCACCGAGCTTGTCGGCCTGGACACGCGCATTCGCGATGCCCGAGGCGACGAGCTTGTAGATCGGATCGGACGCCGACTGTTCTGCAAATTTCAGCACCGCCAGAGCTTCGGTTGCCTGCTGACCACGAATGAGGTCAACGACGCGCCGAGCCTTCTGGGGCGTGACGCGCAGATAACGCGCCTTCGCCTTGGCTTCCATCGCTTCCTTCTTTCCTTGTCGAAGATCGCTTCGAGCTGCCCGCCTCAGCGGCGGCGGCCCTTGCGATCGTCCTTGTCGTGGCCGCGGAACGTCCGCGTCTGGGCGAATTCGCCGAGCTTGTGCCCGACCATGGCCTCGGTGATGAACACCGGGACATGCTTGCGTCCGTCGTGCACCGCGATGGTGTGTCCCAGGAAGTCCGGGATGATCATCGAGCGTCGGGACCAGGTCTTGATAACGTTCTTGGTGCCCTTTTCGTTCTGAGCAGCGACCTTCTGGTACAGGTGCTCGTCAACGAAGGGGCCCTTCTTGAGGCTACGAGGCATTCTTCAGGCTCCCTATCAACGCTTCTTGCCGGTGCGGCGGCGACGCACGATGAGCTTGTCGCTTTCCTTGTTGGGCTTGCGGGTGCGGCCTTCCTTCTGACCCCACGGGCTGACCGGGTGGCGTCCACCGGAGGTCTTGCCCTCGCCACCGCCGTGCGGGTGGTCGACGGGGTTCATCACGACGCCGCGGACGGTCGGGCGCTTGCCCTTCCAGCGCATGCGTCCAGCCTTGCCCCAGTCGATGTTCGACTGCTCGGCGTTGCCGACCTCGCCGACCGTGGCGCGGCAGCGCACGTCGACGTTGCGGATCTCGCCGGACGGCATGCGCAGCTGCGCGTAAGGGCCGTACTTCGCGACGAGCTGCACCGAGGAGCCGGCGGAACGGGCGATCTTGGCGCCGCCGCCCGGACGCAGCTCGACTGCGTGGACGACGGTGCCGACCGGGATGTTCCGCAGGGCCAGGCTGTTGCCCGGCTTGATGTCGGCCGTCGGGCCGGCCTCGATGCGGTCGTCCTGCTTGAGGCGGTTCGGCGCGAGGATGTAGCGCTTCTCGCCGTCCGCGTAGTGCAGCAGGGCGATGCGCGCCGTGCGGTTCGGGTCGTACTCGATGTGTGCGACGCGTGCGGGCACACCGTCCTTGTCATGGCGACGGAAGTCGATGACACGGTACTGGCGCTTGTGTCCGCCGCCGTGATGGCGGGTGGTCACGCGTCCCTGGCTGTTGCGGCCGCCGCTCTTGGACAGCGGGCGCAGAAGTGACTTCTCCGGCGTAGACCGGGTCACTTCGACAAAGTCGGCGACCGAGGAGCCGCGTCGGCCCGGGGTCGTCGGCTTGTGCTTACGGATTCCCATGAGTCTTGATCCTTCTTACGAGGGGTATCGCTTAGAGCGATCCGCCGAAAATGTCGATCGAACCTTCCTTGAGGGCGACGATGGCACGCTTGGTGTCATTGCGCTTGCCCCAGCCGGAGCGGGTCCTACGGCGCTTCCCCTGGCGATTCAGGGTATTCACCGACGCGACCTTCACACCGAAGATGGATTCGATTGCGTACTTGATCTCGGTCTTGTTCGACCGCGGATCGACGAGGAAGGTGTACTTGCCCTCGTCCATCAGGTTGTAGGTCTTCTCCGAGACGACCGGGGCGATGATGATGT
Organism: Brevibacterium pityocampae; assembly: GCF_039541555.1. Taxonomy (NCBI): domain Bacteria; kingdom Bacillati; phylum Actinomycetota; class Actinomycetes; order Micrococcales; family Brevibacteriaceae; genus Brevibacterium; species Brevibacterium pityocampae. The sequence continues at coordinate 66,725 of NZ_BAABGL010000003.1, forward strand.
CGCGCGGGTCCTTGAACGTCACGCTCATTCTGCGTCCTCCTCGCGGGTGTCGCGTCCGCCTGCCTTGACGCGGCCGCGGGCGGCACCGTCGAGGAAGGTCGCCAGCGCGCCCTCGGTGAACACGATGTCGTCGGCCATCAGCACGTCGTACGTGTTGAGCTGGTCGGCGGGCAGCACGTGCACCTTCGGGAGGTTGCGGACGCTGAGATAGGTGAGCTCATCGGCGCGCTCGACGACGACGAGCTTGTTCGCCCGGTCGCTGAGGTTCGACAGCGCCGCACGGGCCTGCTTCGTCGACGGGGCGTCCCCGTCGACGAGTGCGCTGACCACGAACACGCGGTCGAGGCGCGCGCGGTCGGACAGGGCGCCGCGGAGCGCAGCGGCCTTCATCTTCTTGGGGGTCCGCTGCGAGTAGTCGCGCGGCACCGGGCCGTGGACGATCCCGCCGCCGGCGTACTGCGGAGCGCGGATCGAGCCCTGGCGTGCGTTGCCGGTGCCCTTCTGGCGGTACGGCTTGCGCCCGCCGCCGCGGACCTCGGACCGGGTCTTGGTCTTGTGGGTGCCCTGGCGCGCCGCGGCGAGCTGGGCGACGACGACCTGGTGGATGAGCGGCACGTTGGTCGCCACCCCGAACACGTCGGCGGGCAGCTGCGCGGTGCCGGACTTCTTGCCGGCGGCGTCGAGGACGTCGATAGTCGTGGTTTCAGTCATCTCTCTCAGGCCTCCTTCGCGGCGGAGCGAACGAGAACGACCGCGCCCTTGGGGCCGGGGACGGCGCCCTTGATGAGGAGCAGATTGTTCTCAGCGTCGACAGCGTGGACGGTGAGGTTCTGGGTGGTGTGCTTGACGGCGCCCATCCGACCGGCCATCCGCAGGCCCTTGAAGACGCGACCGGGGGTCGAAGCCCCACCGATCGAGCCCGCCTTGCGGTGGTTGCGGTGCGCGCCGTGCGAGGCGCCCACGCCGGCGAAGCCGTGACGCTTCATGACGCCGGCGGTGCCCTTGCCCTTGCTCTTGGCGGTCACGTCGATCTTGGTGCCGGCCTCGAACACATCTGCGCCGAGCTCCTGGCCGAGCTCGTACTCACCGGCATCGGCGGTGCGCAGCTCGACGAGGTGGCGGCGGGGGGCGACCCCGGCCTTCTCGAAGTGTCCGGCGGTGGGCTTGTCGACCTTGCGGGGATCGATCTCGCCGAAGGCGATCTGCACGGCGGTGTAGCCGTCGACCTCTTCGTTGCGGACCTGCGTGACGACATTCGACCCGGCGGCGATCACGGTGACCGGGACCAGGTTGCTCTGCTCGTCCCACACCTGGGTCATGCCGAGCTTGGTGCCCAGCAGTCCCTTGACGGTGCGGGTGGTCGGGAGAGCCTTGGAACGCATGTTGGCCATTACTCCCCCTTAGAGCTTGATCTCGATGTTGACGTCGTCGGCGAGGTCGAGTCGCATGAGCGAGTCGACGGCCTTCGGCGTCGGGTCGACGATATCGATGAGCCGCTTGTGGGTGCGCATCTCGAAGTGCTCGCGGCTGTCCTTGTACTTGTGCGGCGAACGGATGACGCAGTACACGTTCTTCTCCGTCGGCAACGGCACGGGGCCCACGACCGTAGCGCCCGCGCGGGTGACAGTGTCCACGATCTTGCGTGCTGCACTGTCAATGACCGCGTGGTCGTACGACTTGAGCCGGATGCGGATCTTCTGTCCCGCCATGGCGTCGTAACTCTTTCTCTTGGTCTTCCCGGACATCAACCGCCGTCCTGTACGGATCGCGCGGTCTGCTCCGGCTTGGTGTGACCGACCCCCGAGGTCGGGCGTGTCGCCACTCCCTTGCGGGCGAAGCTGACACTTCATCAATCGGCTGCCCGGTGCTGACGAACCCGCCTGCGGCAGATTCTCCCGGTGGATTCCGGCCTGTTCGCGGCTGAGTGCCGCTGTGCAGGGGTCATGAGGCCGAAATGCAACTTGTCCATCTTGTCACAGCCGCCAAGGCACCGCAAATCCGGGGCGCACGACGGTCTGTGACCTTCACCGCACCGTGCGGTGGAGGGGGGCGGGGCGGTACGGTCCCACCGCCCCTGCCGGTCTCCGGTCTCCGGTCTCCGGTCTCCGGATCGTCTCATGGACTGCGCGGTATCCGGAACCTGTCGCGCAATTGCGCGTCGCGTTTCGGATACCGCGCAGTTCGCCGGTGGCTGCTCAGCGCCCGGTCGAGGTGGACCCCGTGGTGGAGCCGCCGTCCGCAGTGCGGTCGCCCGTGCCGGCGTCAGTCCGGCCGCTCGCGCCCTGGCCCGCGCCCGCAGCACCGTTCCCGCTGCCGCGCTTCTGCCCTCCGGCGCCCTGCTCGCTGCGGGCGCGCTCGAGGGCCCGCCTCCGGGCCTCCTCCGACTTCCGGGTGATCTCCGCGGCGCGCTCCTCGTCGCGGGTGAGGTTGTCCCCGGTCGCGGGGTCGAACACCATGACGTCGGCAGGGTCGAAGAACAGGCGCACGGTGTCGCCCTCGCGCACTCGCGACTGCGGGTCGAGCGCGGCGACGACCTGGGTGCGCATGCCCTCGCCGTCGAGGTCGCGGTCGAGCTCGTCGAGCGACTCCTGCACCTCGGGGGTGGCCTCGAAGGGGAGGTAGGCGTAGATCTCGTTGCCGAGCCACTCGGTGACATCGACCTCGGCGGTGATCACGGCGCCCCGCTCGACCTCGGACTCCTCGAGCAGGTCGGCGTCCTGGAACGCCTCGGGGCGCAGGCCGGCGATGAGCAGCTCGGGCGCCGAGGCCAGCCCCCGGGCCCGCTCCTCCGGCAGCCGGAAGGTGCCGAAGGGCGACTCGAGCTCGCCGTTGCCGCGATTGGTCACCGGCAGGAAGTTCATCGACGGGGATCCGATGAAGCCGGCGACGAAGATGTTCACCGGCTCCCGGTAGAGCTCCTGCGGGCTCGCATACTGCTGCAGCGCGCCGCGCTTGAGGACGGCGACCTTGTCCCCGAGCGTCATCGCCTCGGTCTGGTCGTGGGTGACGTAGACGGTGGTGACGCCGAGGTTGCGCTGCATCCGGGCGATCTCCGTGCGCATCTGCCCGCGGAGCTTGGCGTCGAGGTTCGACAGCGGCTCGTCGAACAGGAACGCCTTGGCGTCACGGACGATCGCGCGCCCCATGGCCACGCGCTGGCGCTGGCCGCCGGACAGGTTCGCCGGCTTGCGCTCGAGGTGCTCGCCGAGCTCGAGCATCGTCGCCGCCCGGTCGACGCGCGCCTTCACCTCGTCCTCCGGGTACGAGGTCTTGTCGAGGCGCAGCGGGAACGCGATGTTCTCGTACACCGTGAGGTGCGGGTAGAGCGCGTAGTTCTGGAACACCATCGACAGGTCGCGGTCGCGCGGCGCCTTGTCGTTGACCCGCTCGCCGTCGATGAGGAGGTCGCCGTCGGTGATGTCCTCGAGACCGACGATCATCCGCAGGACGGTGGACTTGCCCGAACCCGAGGGCCCGACGAGGATGACGAACTCGCCGTCTTCGATCCGCAGGCTGACGTCGTTGACGGCGGGGAACCCGTCGCCGTAGCGCTTGACGAGATTCCGGAGTTCGATTTCAGCCATGGTGTGCTCCTTGACGGGGGCGAACGGAGGTCGGTGTGACGAGCGCGCGGGTCATCCCTTCACCGCGCCCGAGGTCAGGCCGGAGACGATCTGGCGCTGGAACAGGAGGACGATGATGATCACCGGGATCGTCACGACGATCGAGGCGGCGGCGATCGAGCCGGCCGGCTCCTCGAACTGCGAGGCGCCGGTGAAGAACGACAGCGCCGCCGGCACGGGGCGGGCCGCCGAGGTCGAGGTCAGCGAGATGCCGTAGAGGAAGTCGTTCCACGCGATGAAGAAGGCGATGATCGCGGTGGTGAAGACGCCCGGTGCGGCGAGCGGCACGATGACCTTGCGGAACGCCTGGAAGGCAGTCGCCCCGTCGACCTGCGCGGCCTGCTCGAGCTCCCAGGGGATCTCCTTGAAGAACGAGGTGAGCGTCCAGATGGAGATCGGCAGGGTGAGCGAGAGGTACGGGATGATGAGGCCGAGCCACGTGTCGTAGAGGCCGATCCTCGACCACAGGTTGAACAGCGGGGTGACGATCGAGATCACCGGGAACACCGTGATCGCCAGCGACATGTAGAGCACGACGTTCTTGCCCGGGAAGTCGAGCCGGGCGATCGCGTACGCGGCGAGGGTGGAGAGGACGACGGCGACGAGCGTGGCGATGAGGCAGATCCCGATCGAGTTCCGCAGCGCCGGCAGGAACAGCTCCTGGGCGCCGCCGAACAGGATGAGGTCGTAGTTCTCCCAGGACAGCTCCGTCGGCCAGAACTGCCGGTTGGCGATGTCCGAGGGGCTCTTGAGCGACAGGGACAGGATCCAGACGACGGGGAACAGCGCCCACAGTGCGATGAGCACGAAGGCGACGATCCACAGGGTCTTCGTCAGCGGCGAGGTGGTGCGGGTGGCGGCCATGGCTCAACCTCTCGAATCGCCGAGGTTCACGCGGAACCCCTTGATGAACAGGAGACAGATGAGGCCCACGCAGAGGAACAGGAGCACCGAGACCGCGGAGCCGAGGCCCGTCTGGAGCTGCGAGATCGTCTGGTCGTAGGCGAGCGAGGACACCGTCGCGGTGCCGTTGGCTCCCTGCGTCATGACGAACACGGAGTCGAAGATCCGGAACGCCTCGAGGGTGCGGAACATCAGGGCGACCATGATCGCGGATTTCATGTTCGGCAGGATGACGCGGGTGAGGCGCTGCCACCAGCTCGCGCCGTCGACGGTCGCGGCCTCGACCATGTCACCGGGGATCTGCGCGAGCCCGGCGAGCATGAGGAGCGAGATGAACGGCGTGGTCTTCCAGATCTCGGCGAGCGAGATGACTGCGAACGAGGACCAGAAGTTGCCGAACCAGTCGAAGCCCTCGATCCCGAACCACGTGCCGACGAAGCCGGTGCCGAGGTCGAAGGCGTACTTCCACGAGAACGCCGCGACGACGGTGATGATGCCGTAGGGCACGAGGATGATCGTGCGGATCGGCCCCCGCACACCCTTCATCGCGTTGAGCATGACCATCGCGAAGAAGAAGCCGAGGACGAGCTCGACGGCGACGGTGACGACGGTGATGAGGAGCGTGAAGCCCAGCGTCTGCCACCACAGCGGGTCGGACAGCACCGTGACGTAGTTCGCCCCCCAGTTGAAGTACGCGTTCTCCCGGTCGGTGAGCCGGAGGTTGAAGAACGACTGGTAGACGGCCTGGAGGATCGGATATCCGGTGACGAGGAGGAGCACGATCGCCGCCGGCGCGGCGAGCATGAGCCCGAGCTTCGCCTCGGCCCGGCTGCGCTCCGAGGTGTAGCGCTTCCGCTTCCCGGTCCGGCCCGGCTTCTCGCGGGCGCGCGTCGTGCCCGGGGACTGGGCGGAGGCGCCGCCGGGGCCGCGGAGTTCGGTCGATTCGCTCACAGCAGTGCCTCCCCGCGCATGATCTCCAGGACGAGTGCGGTGGACTCGGCCGGGGTGGTGGCCGGGTCGATGTCGGCCGGCGGGTGCCAGGACCGCTGGATGCCGCCGGTGATTGTCGAGTAGTAGGGCGAGATCGGACGGGAGGCGGCGGTCTCGAGGGAGTCGAGGATCGCCTGCGCGTACGGCAGCTCGTCCTGCACCGCCTGATCGTCGAACGCCGCGCGGGTCGCCGGGGGCAGACCGTCGGTGATGAAGTACTCCGCCTGGTTCTCCGGCTGGCGGATGCAGTCGACGGCGGCGAACGCGGCCTCGGGGTTCGAGGAGAAGGCGCCGACGGCGAGCTTGACGCCGCCGAACGGAGCAGCGCCCGGGGTGCCCTCCTCGACGGCGGGGTACGGCGCCCAGCCGACGTCGTCGAGGACCGCCTGGTCGATCGAGCCGTCCTCGACGCCCGCGACGAGGGCCGAGTAGACGAACGGCCAGTTGACCATGAAGCCGCCGTTCTCGCCCTGGAAACGCAGCAGCGCGCCGTTCTCGTCGAGGTTGGAGAACGAGGGCCCGCCGAGGCCCTCCTTCCCGATCGTCGACATGATCTCCGCGGCCTTCTCCCCCTCCGGGGTGTCGAGGCCGAGCTCGGTCTCCTCCGGATCCGCCTCGGGATCGGCGACGATCTGCCCACCCTGGGATTCGATGAGGGCGTTGAGCCACACGGTGAGGGACTCGGCGCGGATGCCCTGTGCGCCGATCTCCTTCTCCTGGCTCTGCGCGGCCTCGATGATCTGGTCCCAGGTCACCGGCTGCGACATGTCGAGCCCGGCGGCCTCGGCGACGGACTTGCGGTACCACAGGATCTGGGTGTTGGCCTGGAGCGGGGCGGAGACGAGCTCGTCCTCCCAGTAGGAGGACTCCGCGGCGGCCTCGATGACGTCCTCGGTGAAGGACTCCGTGTACTCCTCGGGCACCGGCTCGAGGTAGCCGGCATTGGCGAACTCGGGAACGTAGACGGTGTCGAGGCTCATGATGTCGATCGAGGAGTCGTTCGAGGCGAGGCGCCGGATGAGCTGCTCGCGCTGGCTCTCCGCGTCGTTCGGCAGCACCGAGGTGCTGATCCGGTACTCGCCGCCGGAGTCCGCGCTGCACTTCTCCGCGAGTGCATCCTGCCCGCCGTTGTCCGGGTTGATGTACCACGTGATCGTGTTCCCGCCCGGGTCGGTCTGGCAGCCGGAGAGTGCCATCACCGCTGCTCCCGCGGCCGCCGCCAGGGGCAGCAGGCGCCTGGATCTCCGCCGTCTCCGCCTCATCATCGAGCCTCCGTGTCGCCGTCGATATGTCCTGTCAGCCCCCACCATAACCCCGGCAGCGCGGGTGTGCAGAGCAGATTCCCGAGTTCGAGCGGCACACCCTGCGATGTCGGGAACGGCGCCCGAGCACGACAGAGGCCCCGGAGATCGCTCTCCGGGGCCTCTGCTCAGTCGCGCTTCAGATCACTCGACGATCTTGGTGACACGACCGGCGCCGACGGTGCGTCCGCCCTCGCGGATGGCGAAGCGGAGGCCCTCCTCCATGGCGATCGGCTGGATGAGCTCGACCGACATGTCGGTGTTGTCGCCCGGCATGACCATCTCGGTGCCCTCGGGCAGCGTGATGACGCCGGTGACGTCGGTGGTCCGGAAGTAGAACTGCGGACGGTAGTTCGAGTAGAACGGGTTGTGACGGCCGCCCTCGTCCTTGGACAGGATGTAGACCTGGCCCTCGAACTTGGTGTGCGGGGTGATCGAACCCGGCTTCACGATGACCTGACCGCGCTCGACCTCTTCGCGCTTGGTGCCGCGCAGCAGGAGGCCGACGTTCTCACCGGCGCGAGCGTCCGGCAGGGTCTTGCGGAACATCTCGATGGCGGTGACGGTGGTCTTCGAGGAGGTCGGCTTGATGCCGACGATCTCGATCTCCTCGTTGGGGAGGAGCACACCGCGCTCCACACGACCGGTCACGACGGTGCCGCGGCCGGTGATGGTGAAGACGTCCTCGACGGGCATGAGGAACGGCTTGTCGATGTCGCGCTCCGGCTCCGGGACGTACTCGTCGACCTGGTCCATGAGCTCTTCGACCGTCTTGACCCATTCGGCGTCGCCCTCGAGCGCCTTGAGCGCCGAGACCTTGACGACGGGGGCGTTGTCGCCGTCGAACTCCTGATCGGAGAGGAGCTCGCGCACCTCCATCTCGACGAGCTCGAGGAGCTCCTCGTCGTCGACCATGTCCGACTTGTTGAGCGCGACCACGATGTACGGCACGCCGACCTGACGCGCGAGCAGCACGTGCTCACGGGTCTGGGGCATGGGGCCGTCGGTGGCGGCGACCACGAGGATCGCGCCGTCCATCTGGGCCGCACCGGTGATCATGTTCTTGATGTAGTCGGCGTGACCGGGGGCGTCGACGTGAGCGTAGTGACGCTTCTCGGTCTGGTACTCGACGTGCGACACGTTGATCGTGATGCCGCGCTGCTTCTCCTCGGGCGCGTTGTCGACCTGGTCGAAGGCGCGCGCCTCGTTGAGATCCGGGTACTTGTCGGCCAGGACCTTGGTGATCGCCGCGGTCAGCGTGGTCTTGCCGTGGTCGACGTGACCGATCGTGCCGATGTTGACGTGCGGCTTGGTCCTGTCGAAGCTAGCCTTTGCCACTGGGTTCCTCCTCGTGGGTGGTGCAGGATGTGCGGTTCACATCCTACGCCTGGGTTGGATATTCATAAGCCGTCGGGCCGGGCAGCCCGCGCAGACTGGGGGCGGAGATTACTCTCCGCGGACCTTCTGGATGATCTCCTCGGCAACAGCCTTCGGGACCTCCGAGTAGCTCTCGAACTGCATCGAGTACACGGCGCGGCCCTGGGTCTTCGACCGCAGGTCGCCGATGTAGCCGAACATCTCCGAGAGCGGGACGAACGCGCGGACGACCTTGACGCCCGATGCATCCTCCATCGACTGGATCTGTCCGCGCCGCGAGTTCAGGTCGCCGATGACGTCGCCCATGTACTCCTCGGGCGTACGGACCTCGACGTCCATGAGCGGTTCGAGCAGAACCGGGTTCGCCTTCTTGACGCCCTCCTTGAGTACCATCGAGCCGGCGATCTTGAACGCCATCTCCGAGGAGTCGACGTCGTGGTAGGCGCCGTCGACCAGGATGGCCTTGACTCCCACCAGCGGGTAGCCGGCGAGCACGCCCATCTGCATGGCGTCCTGGATGCCGGCGTCGACGCTCGGGATGTACTCACGGGGCACGCGGCCGCCGGTGATGGCGTTCTCGAACTCGTAGATCGTCTCACCGGTGACCTCGAGCGGCTCGAAGGTGACCTGGACCTTCGCGAATTGGCCGGATCCACCCGTCTGCTTCTTGTGGGTGTAGTCGACCTTCTCCACCTTGCGGCGGATGGTCTCGCGGTAGGCCACCTGCGGCTTGCCGACGTTCGCCTCGACCTTGAACTCCCGCTTCATGCGGTCGACGAGGATGTCGAGGTGCAGCTCGCCCATGCCGCCGATCTCGGTCTGACCGGTCTCGTCGTTGAGGTTGACCGTGAAGGTGGGATCCTCCTTGGCCAGCTTCTGGATCGCGGTCGACAGCTTCTCCTGGTCGCCCTTGGTCTTGGGCTCGATCGCCACGAAGATCACGGGATCGGGGAAGCTCATCGACTCGAGCACGACGGGATCGTTCGGGTCGCTCAGGGTGTCACCGGTGGTGGTGTCCTTGAGGCCGATGAACGCGTAGATGTGGCCGGCGACGGCCTCCTCCACCGGGTTCTCCTTGTTGGAGTGCATCTGGAAGAGCTTGCCGATGCGCTCCTTCTTGCCCGTGGTGGTGTTGAGCACCGGGGCGCCGGAGGCGACCTTGCCCGAGTACACGCGGACGTAGGTCAGCGAGCCGAAGAACGGGTGGGTCGCGACCTTGAACGCGAGAGCCGAGAAGGGCTGGCTGGTCGAGGGCTCGCGGGTGACGACGGTCTCCTCGTCGCCCACCGGGTGGCCCTCGACGGCCTCGACGTCGAGCGGGGTCGGGAGGTAGTCGATGACGGCGTTGAGCATGGGCTGGACGCCCTTGTTCTTGAACGCCGAACCGCACATCACCGGGAACGCCTCGGAGGCGATGGTGAGCTTGCGGATACCGGACTTGATCTCGTCGACGGTGAGCTCACCGTCGTCGAGGTACTTCTCCATGAGCTCCTCGTCCGCCTCGGCGACGTCCTCGATGAGCTGGTTGCGGTACTCCTCGGCGCGCTCGACCAGGTCGGCGGGAATCTCCGTCTCGGTCATGTCCTGACCCTTCTGGGATTCGTCCGGCCAGATCCAGGCCTTCATCTCGACGAGGTCGACGATTCCGGCGAAGTCGTTCTCCGCCCCGATCGGCAGCTGGATGACCAGCGGCTTCGCACCGAGACGGTCCTTGATGGTGGAGACGGTGAAGTAGAAGTCCGCACCGAGCTTGTCCATCTTGTTGACGAAGCACACGCGCGGGACGTTGTACTTGTCGGCCTGGCGCCACACGGTCTCCGACTGGGGCTCCACGCCCTCCTTGCCGTCGAACACGGCGACGGCGCCATCGAGCACGCGCAGGGAGCGCTCCACCTCGACGGTGAAGTCGACGTGCCCCGGGGTGTCGATGATGTTGATCTGGTTGCCCTCCCAGTAGCAGGTCGTGGCAGCCGAGGTGATGGTGATGCCGCGCTCCTGCTCCTGCTCCATCCAGTCCATCGTCGAGGCGCCGTCGTGGGTCTCGCCGATCTTGTAGTTCACACCGGTGTAGAAGAGGATGCGTTCGGTGGTGGTGGTCTTACCGGCGTCGATGTGGGCCATGATGCCGATGTTGCGGACCTTGTTGAGGTCGGTCAGCACGTCGAGTGCCACGGTGTCTCTCTCTCGTCTCGATGACTGGGTGTACCGGCCGGGCGGACGGTGGTCCGCCCGGCCCGGAGGTCACCAGCGGTAATGGGCGAAGGCCTTGTTGGACTCGGCCATCTTGTGGGTGTCCTCGCGACGCTTGACTGCGGCGCCGAGGCCGTTGCTGGCATCCATGATCTCGTTCTGCAGACGCTCGGTCATGGTCTTCTCGCGGCGCTGCCGCGAGTAGCCCACGAGCCAGCGCAGGGCGAGGGTCGTGGCGCGCACGGGGCGCACGTCGACCGGCACCTGGTAGGTCGCACCGCCGACGCGGCGGGACCGGACCTCGAGCGAGGGACGGATGTTGTCGAGCGCCTTCTTCAGCAGCACGACGGGATCCGTGTTCGTCTTCTCGCCGGCGCCGGCGAGCGCGCCGTAGACGATGCGCTCGGCGGTGGAGCGCTTGCCGTCGAGCAGGATCTTGTTGATGAGCTGGGTGACCAGCGGCGAGCTGTAGACCGGGTCGATGACGACCGGGCGCTTGGGTGCGGGGCCCTTACGTGGCATTACTTCTTCTCCCTCTTGGCTCCGTAGCGGCTGCGGGCCTGCTGACGACCCTTGACTCCCTGGGTGTCGAGCGAGCCGCGCACGATCTTGTAGCGGACGCCGGGGAGGTCCTTCACACGACCGCCGCGGACGAGCACGATCGAGTGCTCCTGCAGGTTGTGGCCCTCGCCGGGGATGTAGGCGGTGACCTCGATCTGGCTGGAGAGCTTCACGCGGGCGACCTTGCGGAGCGCCGAGTTGGGCTTCTTGGGGGTGGTGGTGTACACACGCGTGCACACACCGCGGCGCTGCGGGCTGCCCTTGAGGGCAGGCGTTGCGTTCTTCGCGGCCTTGTCATGCCGTCCCTTGCGGACGAGCTGCTGGATTGTCGGCACTGAGTTCTTCTCCGTTTGCTTCTCGCTGTTCCTAAGTCCGAGGGCGCGGGTGCCGCCGGTGCGGACCCTGCCCGTACCCCTCGCACATGTCCCACCGGAATCGAGTGAAGCGACCTGCTCGATCCCAGTCCACGCACGGCCCCTCCCACCCCGAGGTCGGGTGTGTCGTGAGCTCACGGCTCCGCGCCCGACCGGTGGTGCAGGTGGACTGTGCGGCCTGCTCGCCCATGCGGTGGTCCGGTGTGCGCCGCCGGAGTACGGTCCCGACGGCCCGGCCCACACGCGGGCGTGCGGACATGCCTGAAAGAAATCAGACACGGTCAAGCGTAGACGGTGCGGGTTCCATCGGTCAAAACACGGGCGCACCCCGTCTGTGGTGGGCCGCCGGGTCCTGCCCTAGAGTTGGGTCCATGACCCCCGACTCCCCCATCGAGCCCGCACCGCGGCGGATCCGGGCCGGCGACCAGGACCGCGACGCCGTCCTCGACGTGCTCGCCGCCGCGCACGCCTCCGGGCGCCTCGATCCCCTCGAGGTCGACGAGCGGCAGACGGTCGTCGTGGGGTCGAAGTTCCTCGACGAGCTCCTCGAGCCGATCGCCGACCTGCCGGAGGGCGCCGAGCTCACCCTGCGGATCCAGCGGCAGCTCGGCACGGGCCCCGACGGCCCCGGGGCGTCCGGTGCGGGCACGATCGTCCCGGCCCGCACCTCGGGCGCGGGCGAGGTGGTCCCCGCGCGTGCCGGGTCCGGCCCGGAGGAGAACTCCGTGGCGATCCTCAGCGGCCGCGAGATCGAGGTCGCCCCGGGCACGCCCGCCGTCCGCAGCTACTGCGTCATGGGCGGCGACGATCTCTACCTCACCGACTCGCTCGGACCCGGGGTGGAGATCACGGTCGACTGCTACGCGCTCATGGGCGGCAACACGATCTACGTCCCCGGCGGGGTCCGGATCATCGACCGCACGATCAACGTCCTGGCCGGCAACGACATCAAGAAGGGCGCGCGCGGCGACGGCTCGAACGGCACGCTCGTGCTCACCGGCTTCAGCCTCATGGCCGGCCACGACGTCAAGATCGACCCGGGCTGGGCGCGCGCGATCTCCCGCTCGTAACCTCCTGCTCATCCGGCGTCGATAGTCTGCAGCCGGATCCCCGACCCGGACCCGCATGGGAGCCGAACGGCACATGACCGGGCCCGGGCCGGCACCACCGACGCCCGTCCAGCACCGATCCGCGCACGACAGCACCGATCCGCGCACGACCGAAGGAGAACAGATGAACATCGGAATCATGACCTCGGGAGGCGACGGCCCCGGCCTCAACGCCGTCATCCGCGGCGCGGTGCGCAAGGGGATCCGGGCCCACGGCTTCTCCTTCACCGGGATCCGCGACGGCTGGCGCGGGCTCCTCGAGGACGACACCCACCCGCTCCACATGGTCGACGTGCGCGGCCTGTCCGGCCGCGGCGGCACGATCCTCGGCACCTCGCGGACCCACCCGTACTCCCAGGGCGGCCCTGAGCAGATGCGCACCGTGATGGAGCGCCGCGGGATCGATGCCATCATCGCGATCGGCGGCGAGGGCACGCTGGCCGGCGCCGCCCGGCTCGCCGACGACGAGGGGATGCCCGTCGTCGGCGTGCCGAAGACCATCGACAACGACCTCGACGGCACCGACTACACCTTCGGCTTCGACACCGCCCAGTCGATCGCCACCGAGGCGATCGACCGACTGCGCACCACCGCCGACTCCCACCACCGCTGCATGGTCCTCGAGGTGATGGGCCGCAACGTCGGCTGGATCGCCCTGCAGGCGGGGATGGCCGGCGGCGCCCATGCGATCCTCATCCCCGAGTTCCCGGTGAGCTACGAGCAGATCTTCGACTGGGTGCGCTCGGCCTGGGACCGCGGGCGCGCACCGCTCGTCGTCGTCGCCGAGGGGTTCGTGCCCGAGGGCGTCGAGGACCAGGTCGCCGACCGCGGCACCGACAAGCACGGCCGGGTGCGCCTCGGCGGGATCGGCGACCACCTCGCCCCGCTCATCGAGGAGGCCACGGGGATCGAGACCCGGGCGATGATCCTCGGCCACCTGCAGCGCGGCGGCTCTCCCACCGCCTACGACCGGGTGCTCGCGACCCGTCTGGGGATGGCGGCCGTCGATATCGTGCTCAACGAGGGCTGGGGCCAGATGGCCGCGCTCGACGGCACGGACATCACCCGCGTCCGGATGGCCGACGCCGTCGACAACCTCAAGCTCGTCCCCCGGAACCGCTGGGACGAGGTGCAGGTGCTGCTGGGCTGAGGGCCCCGAGGCAGAGGTCCCTCCCCTGCCCGCTCGAGCCGTGCGGCACCTGCCCGAGCAGGCCGTGGGGCACCTGCCCGAGCGGACCACGGGGCACCTCAGCGGTCGATTCCGCCGCTGACTGATACGACGAGGGTCACTCCGTGAACCCCATCGCCCTCGTATGCGTTGAGGTTCATGGTTGAATCATCCGATTCCCGGTGCACCTACCGGTCCGCCGGGACATCTGCACAGGAAGGCGGTGCCCCATGAAGGCATGGCAGTTCACGAACACCCACGAGCCCCTCGTCCTCAACGAGGTCGAGGAGCCGGAGGCCGGACCCGGCCAGGTCGTCATCGAGATGAAGGCCGCGGGCCTCTGCCAACTCCGATGTCGGTCTGCTCGAGGACGAGGGGTGGCTGTCCACCCTGCCCAAGCAGCCCATCACCATCGGCCACGAGAACGCCGGCGTCGTCGCCGAGCTCGGCGAGGGCGTGACGAACGTCAAGGTCGGTGACCGGGTGGGCGTCTGCCCGACCACCCCGGCCGGCGCTCCCGGCTACGTCGCCGACGGCGGCTTCCAGCCGAAGATCGCCTTCGACGCGAATGCGCTCGTGCCGATCCCCGACGGCGTGTCCTGGGAGCAGGGCGCGGCCGCGACGGATGCGGGCATGACCTCGTACCACGCGATCATCACCAACGGCCAGGCCGGCCCCGGCGAGAAGATCGGCGTCATCGGCTTCGGCGGGCTCGGCCAGATCGGTGCGCGCGTGGCGATCCTCGCCGGCGCCGAGGTCTACGTCGCCGAGGTGAACGAGAAGGTCTGGGACGCCGCGAAGAAGAACGGCGCCAAGGGCGTCGCGAAGTCGATCAGCGAGTTCTCCGACGTCGAGTTCGACGCGATCATCGACTACGCCGGCTTCGGCACCACCACCGCCGAGGCGATCGAGACCGTGCGCCGCGGCGGCATCGTCGTGCAGGTCGGCATGGGCCGGCTCGAGGCGACGATCTCGACCAGGGCCCTCATCCTCTCCGAGGTCACCCTCATCGGTTCGCAGGGCGGCACCAAGGAGGACATCGCCGGGGTGTACGAGTACCTCGCCACCGGCGAGCTCGAGCCCACCCTCACCACGATCGGCTTCGAGGACATCCCCGAGGGCCTCGACAAGCTCGCCAAGGGCGAGGTCGTCGGGCGCCTCGTCGCGCTCTACTGAGCCGCGCCGCCGCAGCACCCGTCGAGTGGTCAGGTTCTTTCGGATTCCCGCGAGTATTCGAAGGAAACTGACCACTCGATGATCGGGGTCGGCAGGACCCGTGAATGACCGCAGGGCCCGGAGAGATCCTCTCCGGGCCCTGCGCGTCTCTGCGGGTCCTATGACCGCGGGGGCTCAGCTCAGCTGAACGCTCCGAAGTCGTAGTCCTCGAGCGGGATGGCCGCGCCCTCCCCGGTCAGGCTCGGGTAGAAGTCGCCGTAGGAGTTGTTGAACATCTCCTGCTTGGCCTCCTCGGTGGGCTCGACGACCATGTCGCGGAACTTGTGCATTCCGGTTCCGGCCGGGATGAGCTTACCGAGGATGACGTTCTCCTTGAGGCCGAGCAGCGGATCCGACTTGCCCTCGAGGGCCGCCTCGGTGAGCACACGGGTGGTCTCCTGGAAGGAGGCCGCCGACAGCCACGACTCGGTCGCGAGCGAGGCCTTGGTGATGCCCATGAGCTCGTCGCGGGCCGAGGCGGGGGTGCCGCCCTCGGCGACGATCCGCCGGTTCTCCGCCTGGTACCGCCCGCGGTCCACGAGCTCGCCGGGCAGCAGCGTCGTGTCGCCGGACTCGATGACGGTGACGCGCCGGAGCATCTGGCGCACGATGACCTCGATGTGCTTGTCGTGGATGCCCACGCCCTGCGAGCGGTACACCTTCTGCACCTCGTCGACGAGGAAGCGCTCGGCCTCCCGGCGACCGCGGATGCGGAGCACCTGCTTGGGGTCGACAGCACCCTGGACGAGCTTCTCACCGGCGGTGATGTGCTGGCCGTCCTCGACGAGCAGCTGCGAGCGGCGGCCCACGGCGTGCTCGATCTCCTCGGCCCCGTCGTCGGGCACGATGATGACGTAGCGCGTCTTGCGCGAGTCATCGATCTTGACCCGGCCGGTGGCCTCGGCGATCGGCGCGAATCCCTTGGGCGTGCGCGCCTCGAACAGCTCGGTCACACGCGGCAGACCCTGCGTGATGTCTCCTCCGCCGCCGGCGGCCACGCCACCGGTGTGGAAGGTGCGCATCGTCAGCTGGGTGCCGGGCTCGCCGATCGACTGCGCCGCGACCGTGCCGATCGCCTCGCCGATGTCGACGAGCTGGCCGGTGGCCATCGACCGTCCGTAGTGGACGGCCGAGATCTGCACGTCGGAGTCGGCGGTGAGCACGGAGTGCACCTTGATCTCACGGATGCCGTGGGCGACGAGGTTCTCGACGACCTCGACGGTGACATCGGTCTTCGCCGGGTACAGCACGGTGCCGTCGGAGTCGGTGATGTCGGACACCGTGAGGCGGCCGTGCAGGCTCGTCTCCGCGAACTCGTGGACCTCGAGCTCCCCGGTCGGCCCCTCCTGCGCGATCGGCAGGGTGAGGCCCTTCGTCGTGTCGGTGTCCTCGGTGCGCACGATGACGTCCTGGGACACGTCGACGAGGCGACGGGTGAGGTAGCCCGAGTCCGCCGTCCGCAGCGCGGTGTCGGCGAGTCCCTTGCGGGCTCCGTGGCTCGCGATGAAGTACTCGAGCACCGACAGGCCCTCGCGGTAGTTCGACTTGATCGGACGCGGGATGATCTCACCCTTGGGGTTCGTCACCAGGCCTCGCATACCCGCGAGCTGCCGGACCTGCGTCCAGTTGCCCGAGGCGCCGGACTCGACGAGGCGCAGCACGGAGTTGTTCTCCGGGAAGTTCTTCTGCATCGCATCATCGACCTCGTCGGTGGTCTCCGACCAGATCTTGACGAGCTCGTTGCGGCGCTCGTCGTCGGTCAGGGCACCGAAGTCGTACTGCTCCTGCACCTTGGCCGCGAGGTCCTCCGCCTTGGCGAGCATGCCCTCCTTGGCGTCCGGGGACACGATGTCGGACATCGCGACCGTCAGACCCGAGCGGGTGGCCCAGTAGAAGCCGGTGGACTTGAAGTTGTCGAGCGTCGCGGCGACCTCCACCTTGGGGTAGACGTCGGCGAGCCGGTTGACGATCTTCGACAGCATCTTCTTGTCGACCGTGGCGTTGATGAAGCGGTAGTCCGCCGGCAGCGTCTCGTTGAAGAGCGCGCGGCCCAGCGTCGTCTCGACGACCGCCGGCTTCCCCGGCCCCCAGCCCTCGGGCATGGTCATCGAGTCGTCCGGGACGATGTCGTCGATCCGCACGCGGATCTTCGCACCGAGGTCGAGCTCGCTGCGATCGAAGGCCATGATGGCCTCGGCGATCGAGGAGAACTCGCGTCCGGTGCCCTCGGCGCCGGACTGCTCGCTCGTCAGGTGGTAGATGCCGATGATCATGTCCTGGCTGGGCATGGTGACCGGCTTGCCGTCGGAGGGCTTGAGGATGTTGTTCGCCGACAGCATGAGCACGCGGGCCTCGGCCTGCGCCTCCGCGGACAGCGGCAGGTGCACGGCCATCTGGTCGCCGTCGAAGTCGGCGTTGAACGCCGAGCAGACGAGCGGGTGGATCTGGATGGCCTTGCCCTCGACGAGCTGCGGCTCGAAGGCCTGGATGCCCAGGCGGTGCAGGGTGGGGGCGCGGTTGAGCAGCACCGGGTGCTCGGTGATGGCCTCTTCGAGGACGTCCCAGACCTGCGGGTGCTGACGCTCGACCATGCGCTTGGCGGACTTGATGTTCTGCGCGTGGTTGAGGTCGACGAGCCGCTTCATGACGAAGGGCTTGAACAGCTCGAGCGCCATCGTCTTGGGCAGACCGCACTGGTGGAGCTTGAGGGTCGGGCCGACGACGATGACCGAGCGGCCGGAGTAGTCGACGCGCTTGCCGAGCAGGTTCTGGCGGAACCGGCCCTGCTTGCCCTTGAGCATGTCCGACAGCGACTTGAGCGGGCGATTGCCCGGCCCGGTGACCGGACGGCCGCGGCGGCCGTTGTCGAACAGCGAGTCGACGGCCTCCTGGAGCATCCGCTTCTCGTTGTTGACGATGATCTCCGGGGCGCCGAGGTCGAGCAGGCGCTTGAGCCGGTTGTTGCGGTTGATCACCCGACGGTAGAGGTCGTTGAGGTCCGAGGTCGCGAACCGGCCGCCGTCGAGCTGCACCATCGGGCGGAGCTCCGGCGGGATCACCGGGATCGCGTCGAGGACCATGCCCTCAGGTGTGTTGTCGGTGGTGAGGAACGCGTTGACGACCTTGAGGCGCTTGAGTGCACGAGTCTTGCGCTGCCCCTTGCCGGTCTTGATGAGCTCGCGCAGCGCATCCGACTCCGCCTCCAGGTCGAAGTCCTGGAGCCGCTTCTGGATCGCCTCGGCGCCCATCGCGCCGGAGAAGTAGATGCCGAAGCGCTCGACCATCTCGCGGTAGAGCGACTCGTCGCCCTCGAGGTCGGACACGGCGAGGTTCTTGAACCGGTCCCAGACCTTCTCGATGCGGTCGATGTCGCGCTCGGAGTGCTTGCGGAGGTTCGCCATCTCGCGCTCCGCCTGGTCGCGGAGCTTCTTCTTGGCCTGGGCGGTGCCTCCCTCGGACTCGAGCGCGGCGAGGTCCTCCTCGAGCTTCCGGGCACGCCGGTCGATGTCGGCGTCGCGACGGTCGACGAGCTGCTTCTTCTCCACGTCGATCTGGTTCTGCAGGGTCGGCAGGTCCCGGTGCCGGGAGTCCTCGTCGACCCAGGTGATCATGTACGCGGCGAAGTAGATGATCTTCTCGAGATCCTTCGGCGCCAGGTCGAGCAGGTAGCCCAGGCGGGAGGGCACACCCTTGAAGTACCAGATGTGGGTGACCGGCGCGGCGAGCTCGATGTGGCCCATCCGCTCACGGCGGACCTTGGCCCGCGTGACCTCGACCCCGCAGCGCTCGCAGATGATGCCCTTGAAGCGCACGCGCTTGTACTTGCCGCAGTAGCACTCCCAATCGCGGGTCGGTCCGAAGATCTTCTCGCAGAACAGGCCGTCCTTCTCCGGCTTCAGGGTGCGGTAGTTGATGGTCTCGGGCTTCTTGACCTCGCCGTGCGACCAGCGGCGGATGTCGTCGGCAGTGGCCAGGCCGATCCGCAGCTCATCGAAGAAATTGACGTCAGGCACGTAAATCCTCTTTCTCGGTGACGATCGCGCACGATCGTCGGTTCGCGTTCGTAAGTATCAGACTTCTTCGACGGTGTTGGCTTCGTGACGGGACAGGTTGATGCCGAGCTCCTCGGCCGCGCGGAAGACCTCCTCGTCGGAGTCGCGCATCTCCACCTGCATGCCGTCCGAGGACAGGACCTCGATGTCGAGACACAGAGACTGCATTTCCTTGATGAGCACCTTGAAGGACTCCGGGATGCCCGGATCCGGCAGGTTCTCGCCCTTGACGATCGCCTCGTAGACCTTGACGCGGCCCGGGATGTCGTCGGACTTGATCGTCAGCAGCTCCTGGAGGGTGTACGCGGCGCCGTACGCCTCGAGCGCCCACACCTCCATCTCGCCGAATCGCTGACCGCCGAACTGCGCCTTACCGCCCAGCGGCTGCTGGGTGATCATCGAGTACGGTCCGGTCGAGCGCGCGTGGATCTTGTCGTCGACGAGGTGGTGGAGCTTGAGGATGTACATGTAGCCCACCGACACCGGGTACGGGAACGGCTCGCCGGAGCGGCCGTCGTACAGCCGCGCCTTGCCCGAGCTGTTGATCAGCCGGTCGCCGTCGCGGTTGGGGTGCGTCGAGTCGAGCAGTCCGCGCAACTCCTCCTCGTGGGCGCCGTCGAACACCGGGGTGGCGACGTTCGTGCCGGGCTCCGCCTCGCGGGAGAAGTGGAAGTGCTTGAGCTCCTTGGCCCAGTCGGGGTTGCCCTCGATCTTCCAGCCCTGCTTGGCGACCCACCCGAGGTGGATCTCGAAAACCTGTCCGATGTTCATGCGGCGCGGCACGCCGTGCGGGTTGAGGATGATGTCGATCGGGGTGCCGTCCTCGAGGAACGGCATGTCCTCGATCGGCAGGATCTTCGAGATCACGCCCTTGTTGCCGTGGCGGCCGGCCATCTTGTCGCCGATGGTGATCTTGCGGCGCTGCGCCACGTAGACGCGCACGAGCTGGTTGACGCCGGGAGCGAGCTCGTCGTCGTCCTCGCGGTCGAACTCCTTGACCGCGATGACGGTGCCGGACTCGCCGTGGGGCACCTTGAGCGAGGTGTCGCGCACCTCGCGCGACTTCTCGCCGAAGATCGCACGGAGCAGGCGCTCCTCCGGGGTGAGCTCGGTCTCGCCCTTGGGGGTGACCTTGCCGACGAGGATGTCGCCGTCGGTGACCTCCGCGCCGATCCGGATGATGCCGCGCTCGTCGAGGTCCGCCAGCGCCTCCGGGGAGATGTTCGGGATGTCCCGGGTGATCTCCTCGGCGCCGAGCTTGGTGTCGCGCGCGTCGACCTCGTGCTCCTCGATGTGGATCGAGGACAGGACGTCCTCCTGCACCATGCGCTGGGACAGGATGATGGCGTCCTCGAAGTTGTGGCCCTCCCAGGACATGAACGCCACAAGGAGGTTCTTGCCGAGCGCCATCTCGCCGTTCTCGGTCGACGGGCCGTCGCCGATCACGGCGCCGACCTCGACGCGGTCGCCCTCGTCGACGAGGATGCGCTGGTTGTACGAGGTGCCGTGGTTCGAGCGGCGGAACTTCTCCGCCCGGTACGTGATGGTCGTGCCGTCGTCGTTGAGGACGGTGGCGTAGTCGGCGCAGACGTCGGTGACGACGCCGGCCTTCGTCGCGACCATGACGTCGCCGGCGTCGACCGCGGCGCGGTACTCCATGCCGGTGCCGACGAGCGGGGCCTCGCTGCGCACCAGCGGCACGGCCTGGCGCTGCATGTTCGCACCCATGAGCGCGCGGTTGGCGTCGTCGTGCTCGAGGAACGGGATGAGCGCGGTCGCCACCGACACCATCTGGCGGGCGGAGACGTCCATGAAGTCGATCTCGTCGGCCGGGAGCAGCTCGGCCTCGCCGCCGCCGCCCTTGGGACGCGCGAGGACGAACTCCTCGGCGAACTTCTGGTCGTCGGTGAGCGGGGCGTTCGCCTGGGCGATCGAGTACTCGAGCTCGTCGTCGGCGGTGAGGTACTCGGTGGAGTCGGTGACGACACCGTCGACGACCTTGCGGTACGGCGTCTCGATGAACCCGAACGGGTTGATCCGCGCGTACGAGGCGAGCGAGCCGATGAGGCCGATGTTCGGGCCCTCCGGGGTCTCGATCGGGCACATGCGCCCGTAGTGCGAGGGGTGGACGTCGCGGACCTCCATGCCGGCGCGGTCGCGCGACAGGCCGCCGGGGCCGAGCGCCGACAGGCGGCGCTTGTGGGTGAGCCCGGCCAGCGGATTGTTCTGGTCCATGAACTGGCTGAGCTGGGAGGTTCCGAAGAACTCCTTGATCGCGGCCACGACGGGACGGATGTTGATGAGCGACTGCGGGGTGATCGCCTCGACGTCCTGCGTGGTCATGCGCTCGCGGACGACGCGCTCCATGCGGGACAGGCCGGTGCGCACCTGGTTCTCGATGAGCTCGCCGACCGCGCGGATGCGGCGGTTGCCGAAGTGGTCGATGTCGTCGAGCGCGACGCGCAGGTCGATCTCCTCGCCGTCGCGGACGCCGGGCATGGTGTCCGCCCCGGCGTGGAGGGACACGATGTAGCGGATCGTCGCGACGATGTCCTCGGTGGTGAGGACGGAGTCGGAGAGCGGCCGGTCGATGCCGAGCTTCCGGTTGACCTTGTAGCGGCCGACCTTGGCGAGGTCGTAGCGCTTCGGGTTGAAGTAGAGGTTGTTGAGCAGCCCCTCGGCGGCCTCGACGGTCGCGGGCTCGGCCGGGCGGAGCTTCTTGTAGATGTCGATGAGGGCTTCCTCGCGCGTGGACACGGTGTCCTTCGCGAGGGTCTCGCGGATCGACTCGAAGTCGCCGAACTCCTCGAGGATCTTCGATTCGGTCCAGCCCAGGGCCTTGAGCAGCACGGTGACCGACTGCTTGCGCTTGCGGTCGAGGCGGACGCCGACCTGGTCGCGCTTGTCGATCTCGAACTCGAGCCAGGCGCCGCGCGAGGGGATGATCTTCGCGGTGAAGATGTCCTTGTCGGAGGTCTTGTCCGGGGTCGACTCGAAGTAGGCGCCCGGGGACCGGACGAGCTGCGAGACGACGACGCGCTCGGTGCCGTTGATGACGAAGGTGCCCTGCTCGGTCATGAGCGGGAAGTCGCCCATGAAGACCGTCTGGCTCTTGATCTCGCCGGTGTTGTTGTTCATGAACTCCGCGGTGACGAACAGCGGAGCGGAGTAGGTGATGTCCTTCTCCTTGCAGTCGTCGATCGAGTACTTGGGAGGCTCGAAGCGGTGCTCGCGGAACGACAGCGACATCGATCCGGAGAAGTCCTCGATCGGCGAGATCTCCTCGAAGATGTCCTCGAGACCGGCGGTCGTGGCGACGGAGTCGTCCCCGCGCTCGGTGGCATCGATGACGCGGTCCTGCCACCGCTCGTTGCCGATCAGCCAGTCGAAGCTGTCGGTCTGCAGTCCGAGCAGATTGGGTACCTCGAGCGGCTCGTGGATCTTCGCGAAGGAGATGCGCTGGGGCGGGTTAGCGGTCCTGGTGTTTTCGTTGGCGGCGGCCAATGGGATCCTTCCGAGTGGGTCACCTGTTGAGTCCGGCTTCACCTGAGCCGGCGTCGAGGACCGCAGGGACCAGGTGTGACGTACACATCCGGGTTCCACGGTCTGCTCAGGCCGGGATTTCCGATGTGCCCACCGCTATATGAAGGCACCACGAAGGCGAAGCAACGCAAATATCCACACTAGACCTGTAATGCCCGGAACGCAAGTGCGGATGTGGTAGGCTCTCACTTTTTCCCGTGCGATCCCGTCCCGGTCCTGGTCAGAGGCCCCGTGAGGACTGTTCCGGGACGACGGGTCACCGGCCGCCGCGCTGCCAGATGCCGGTCATCCCCAGCGCCCGGAAGCCGACCCGGTCGTTGATCGCGAGCATCGGCGTGTTCTCCGCGGCGTTCCACGTGTACACCCGCTCGACCTCCGGGACGCTCGCGCGCAGGTGGCCGGCATTGAGCCGCTTGAGGAGCACCGCGTATCCGCGCCCGCGGGCCTCCGGCACCGTCACCGTGGATTCCTGGAACCCGAACTCGCGGCCTTCGCCGACGTGGTAGACGGTGGCGCCCAGCGGCGCGCCGTCGTCCGCCCGCAGCAGCACCGTCCCGTAGGCCGTGATGCCGCGGGCCCGGGTGAGCCGGTCCTCGTCGCGGACGCGCTCCGGGGTGTGCACGACGGGCTCGAAATCGGCCTCCCCCACCGGGATCGTCGCCTCGAACACGGTGAGGAGGTGGGCGAGCGCGTCGAGGAGGTGGGCGGGGACATCGCCCACCCAGCTGTGCGCGCGGAGGCCGGCCGGCACCTCGGGCGCGGGGACGTCGCTCACGGGGAGGACGGCGAAGCGCTCGATCTGCACGAGGCGGAACCCGCGGGACTCGAGCCGGAGGACCGCCGGGTCGCCGGCGAACAGGGCGCCGTGGCCGGGCGCGAGGCGGCGCAGCGGCCGGGTGCCGTTCGGCCCGCGATCGGGGTCGAGGCGAGCCGCCCCGGGGTCCGGACGGGCGGTACCGGAGTCGGAGCCGCCCTCGGGACGGGCACCATCGAAATGGGCGGCGGGCCGCCCGAGTGCGGTTGCGGAGTAGTTGTCGTCCGGGTGGTCGGGGTGCTGCTCGTCGGCGTAGAGGACGGTGCGGCCGACCTCCGAGACGACCGCGTCGACGTGGGCCCAGAGCAGATCGTCGACCGCGGCGGCAGTCTCCGGCGCGAGGCCGGGGAGGACATCGACCGCGACGTCGGCGGAGTCGAGGTTGTCCCGGAGCGGGGCGACGACGACGGCGCAGCCGAGGCACGCGTCCCCGCCGACGGCGAGAGCGAGATCGCGCAGGTGGTGGGGGTCCGATTCCCAGCCCGCACGGCGCTCCGCGGCGGTGGTGACGAGTTCGGGGAGGCCGATGCTCTCCATGAGCACCTCCTCCTCGATCGCCTGCACGTGGTCGAGGAACTCGCCGAAGAGCTGCGGGTCGGCGGCGACGTCGGCGGCCCGGAGGAGGCGCAGGTCGGCCGAGCCCGGGCCGGTGGCCGGGGTCGGCCGCGCGGGGTCCCCCGACTCGGCGGGCCGGGTGCCGTCGTCCGGCGCCGGACGGGCATGAGCGAGCAGCGCGGCGGATGAGGGTGCCGGGGATGCGCTCATGGTCCACTTCTACCACCGCCGATCGTCCGGAGCGATGCCTGGCGGGGCCGTCGCCACGCGGGTGCGGTTGACTGTGGACAACCGCAGGCGCGGCATCGGCGGCTGGTAGGTTCGGGCTGACGGCGCGGTCGCGCATCGCCGCGCCCTTGCCTGGACCGGAGGAGACATGGACACTGGGGCCGATCCCGGATATCTCATCGTGTGGCTGTGGATCTCCTGGGCCGTCGCCCTGCCGGTGCTCCTCGCCGCGGGGATCGCCACCCTCATCAGCCTCGGCGCGGGGCGGGGAGCCGCCGAGGCGCCCCGGCCGCGGGCCACTCGTGCGGCTGGTCGCCCCGGGTACCGTTCCCCCCGCCCTGGCACGATGCCTCCGCGCCCGCCCTGGGTGCCGCAGGCGGACGCGCAGGTCGCCGGCCCCCCGATACCGCGCTCCGCTGCGCACCCCGGCATGCACGCGCCCGGGAACCAGTCCCCCGGCATGCACGCACCCGGGATGCAGGCCCCTCGCACGGCGGCTCCGACGCCGGGTCAACCGGTTGCCGGGCATCTTGCGCCCGGCCATCCGGTACTCGGTCGATCGCAGGGCGGCCGACCGGCTCCCTCTCCGGCCCGCACCGACCGGAGCGTGCTGTACCCCAATCTCCTCCTCGGCGTCGCCTGCCTCTTCGTCCTCGCGGCCGCGGTCGTGTTCGCCGGGATCAGCCAGTCGGCGGTGCTGCGGGCCGTGAGCATCTGGGCCGTCGCGCTCCTCGCCTACGGTGCGGGTCTGCTCCTCCACGGCCTGGCACCGCGCCTGCGCCCGATCGGCATCGCGCTCACCGGGCTCGGCCTCGCGCTCGTCCCGATCGCCGGCGGGCTGCTCGGCGGGCTGTCGCTGACGAGCCCGTCGCTGGCGTGGTTCATCTCCTCCGCCGTCGGGGCGCTCTGCTACGGCTTCGCCGCCTTCCGGCTGCGCTCGGCGCTCATCACCTGGTTCGGACTGCTCTTCGTCCTCTCCCTCGTGCTGTCGATGATGGCCCTGACGCCCGCCCCGACGGTCTGGTACTTCTGCGCTCTCGTGCTCGCCGCCACGGCATTCGCCGTCGCCGCCCGGCTGCTCACCGGCCGGGTCCACCCTGCGTTCGTCCTGCCGCACCTCGTGCTCGGGGAGGTCGTCGCGCCGGCGGCGGTGGTCGCCTCCGTCTTCATCGATCCGTTCCCGAGCGCGTGGGCCTGGGCCGCACTGTTCGCTGTGCTCGGCGTCCACTACCTCGTCGGGGCGTGGTGCCTGGGCTCGACGGTCCGCGGTCCGATCGCCCGGCTGGCGCTCTCGACCTCCCTCATCTGGGCCGTCGGCGCGACCATCGGCAGCCTCTGGCCGGACCAGCCCCCGGCGACCCAGGCAGGCGCCATGGTGCTCACCGCCCTGGCCCTGTCCGCCGGGTTCCTCGGGGAGGCCCTGCTCCACCGCCGTCGCACCCTCGCCACCTGGTTCGTCCTCGGAGTCGCCGCCGGAATCGGGCTCATCGCCACGCTCGTCTCGCCGTTCTCACTGGCCTCGCCCCTGGTGCGGCCGCTCGCCGGCGGCACGATCGCCCTCACCGTGCTCCTCGTGGTGCTGCTCGTCGTCTGCGCGCTGCGTTTCGACCTCCCCCCGGCGCGTGCCGGAGCGGTGGCGCTCGGCTGCACCCTGGGCCCCTGGGCAGCCGCCGCACTCGGCGTGAGCGACGCCGAGGTGTCCCCCTCGAGCGGGGCTCCGTACCTCTTCCTCATGGTGGGTCTCGTCCTCGTGCTCGCCGCGGACGGCGCGGGCGCGGCGTGGATCACCTCGAAGCGCGGGCGGCATCTGCTCCACCTCCGCCGCTCCGCCCCGCTGCTGTCGGCGGTGACGAGCGGCACTCTGCTCGCCCCCGCGTTCGGCGCGCCCGATGCCGGACACCCGCTCCTCGCGTTCGGCGGCTACCTCGTCCTGCTCCTGGCGCTGTGCGCCGCCGCCTGGGCGGTGCGCTCCGCGCTCCTCCTCACCGGCGCGATCCCGCTCGTCACCGCAGCAGCACTCACCGTGGCCTCGTCGTACGGGGCGGACGGCCTGCGCATGACCGCCCCGGTCCCGAACGACGTCGTGCGCCTGGGGCTCACCGTCGCGCTGCTCGGCGGAGTCGTCGTCGCGGAGGTCCTGCTGCTGCGGGCCGGACGCCGCTGGCGCGCCCGCTACGCCGGGACCATGGCCCTGCTCCTCGCCGGTGCCGTCGCCCTCGACGTCCTCGTCCCCGTGTTCCCCGCTCCGGACAGCGACCTCGGCCTCGGGGTGCTCGCCCTCGGCGCCGTCGGCGGCCTGCTCCTGCTCCACGCGGTGGTGGTCTTCGGCCACCGGATGCGGCCCCGCGCCCCGGGCAGCCGACACGCGCCTCCCGGTCTCGGTTCGACCGCAGTCTGGGTGGGCCTCGGTGCGCTCACCGTCCTCACCGTGTTCCGGGCCGGCCAGGCGTCCACGCTGTTCGCCGTGATCACCTGTGTGCTGCTCGCCGCCGCCGGGGCACACGCGACCCTCGTGCACCGGAACCAGTGGCTGCTGCTCCCGGTCGCCGCGGCCTCGGCCATCGCAGTCATCAAGCTCTCCGGTCTGCCGTTCGACGACGGGGCGCTCCGGACCGTCGTCTCCGCCTGGGTCGTCTGGGCCCTGTGGTACGGGTGCTACTGGGCGCTCACCTCGGCCGGGAAGCCGGCGACGGCTCCGCTGGCGGTCGCGTTCGCGGCCGCTGTCACCGCGATCGTCGCGACCCCGCTGCTCGACGTCGAGGTCCCCTGGCTCAACTCCGTCACGCAGCTCGCCGTCGGCGTCTCGGTGACGATCCCCGCGCTCATGCTCGCCCTCCTCACCGCACGGGTCAGGGACACGACCATCCGCCGGATCCTGCCCGAATGCGCTTCGTTCGTCGGCGCCATCGGCCTCATGATCGCCGCCCACGGCGTCGTGTCCACCGCTCTCGTCGTCAATCTCCACTTCCTCGCCGCGGTCGCCTGGCTCTGGGCGTGGCTGGCCGACCGGCGCGGCGACGCACCCGTCGGCGGCACCCTGCGCCGGGTGATCTCCGCGGCCGCGGTGAGCCTCACCGGCGTGTACGCCGGGCTCGTCGACGGAGGCTGGTACACGGTGCTGTTCCTCGTCGACCACGTCGCGCTGCTCGTCTACGGTGCGGTCCGCTCGCGGGCCTGGGCACTGTGGTGGGGTCTCGGCGCCTCGGTCGCGGCGATCGTGTGGTTCCTCCGCGATCTCGTCTGGCTCGCTCTCATCGTCCTCGCGCTCGTGCTCATCGGCGTCGTGGTGTGGCTCCTGCTCCGCAAGCCGCAGGACCAGACCCGGGGCGGGCAGCAGGCGCCGAGGCCGGGCGGGTCTGTCGGTCCGGAGGGGCCGGGGTACCCGCGGGGTCCGGGATACTCGCGAGCGCCTGGGGCGCCGGGACCGGGATTCCGGCAGACAGAGCCTCGGGTCTCGCAGGCAGGGCCGGGGGTGCCGCAGGCAGGGCCGGGGGTGCCGCAGGCAGGGCCGGGGGTGCCGGGACCGCGCAGCGCTGCGGAAGCGGCACCACGTCCACCGGTTCCGCCGCACGCCCGACCCGGCGGCATACCCGGAACGAGCCCGGGCGGCCCTGCCCCGAACGGTCCGGCCCAGACGCCGTACCCCGGTTCCGGCGGACGCCCGGAGCAGCCGTCTCCGTGGGGGCCTCCGGGTTGGGCCGGTCGGCCCGATGAGCAGTGGTCGCCACGGCCGCAGCAGCCCCGCCCGCCCGGGCCGCCGCACACTCCAGGACCTCCGCACAGCTCCGAACCCCCTCCACCCGGCCCACCGGCCCCACCCGGGCCTCCCCCACCGAACAGGAGCCCGCATGGTTGAGATCTACGTGTTCACCTCGGACCCGGTGCAGCTCAACTCGTACCTCGTCGTCGGCACCGAGCGGGCACTCGTCGTCGATACCGGCGCCGGACCTGCCCAGGCAGGATCCATCCTCGCGGCGTTCCGTGCCCTCACCGATCTGCCGCTCACCGTGGTCAACACCCACGACCACTGGGACCACTTCTTCGGCAATGCCGCATTCGCCGCGGACGGGGTCGACGATTTCCTCGCCTCCCCCGGATTCGTCCGCGATCACCGGGCCTCGGCGTGGATCCAGCTCGAAGCCGTCCCCCTCGAGCACGAACCGGACCTGCCCACGCCGGAGGACCTCCTCGTCCCCGTGACGGCGGTCGACACCGGTGAGACGCTGCCGCTGGGCGACTGCACGGTCGAGTTCCTCCCGCTCGGCGGGCACACCGAGTCCGACCTCGTCATCCTGTGCGAGGACGTCGCACTCGTCGGGGATCTCGTCGAAGAGGGTGCGCCGCCTCAGTTCGGCGACGATGCGCTCCCGGCGCGGTGGGCCGAATCGCTCGAGACCCTGCTCGCTCTCCCGCAGCCGCAGGTATTCGCGCCCGGGCACGGTCAGCCCGTCGACCGTACGTTCCTCGCCGCCCAACTCGGGGACATCGCAGCGGTGGCAGAGAGCGACTCCACTGCCGAGGTGCCATCCCGGACCGCTCCCCCGTTCACCTGGGTGGACACCGGGGCAGGCTCCCACCTGCCGGCCGGGGTGTGCCGGCTGCGCTGAAGCAGCGGTGTGCCGGTCGCTTCGTCAGCGCGCTTCGATCCGCTGATGGTCGCAGGCACCGGACCCCGATCGAGTACTCCAGGGATCCTCGGGGTGAGCCCGGGCCGGCCGGGGTCCTGCAGGGTCACGGGCGCGGCGCCCCGGTTTCCGGCGGGAACGCGGACGCGCTGCCCGGCTCCTCGTCCGGGCGGAACACCGCCTGCTCGTCGAACAGGCCGCGCAGCGACGCTGCGACCTCCTCGACCACCGGGTACGCCTGCCCGTCGCGACTGCAGCTGTTCCGACCCTCGATCACGTGGAGGCGATCGTCCCCGACCCACACCTCGAGCGTGGTCGACTTCGTTCCGGCCGGGGGCGGTTCGCCGCCACAGGTCTGATCGCTGAGCATTGCGTGCTCGGCGGCGGCGATCGCGTCCGCCCAGGTGTCGGGATCCATCTCCACGCGCGACTGCCCGATGTGGGACCCATAGGCGGAGACGGTGATGCCTGCGGCGCTCGGATCCGCGTCGAGCCGGTAGCTCCGGTGGTAACGGGGCGGGACCGAGGAGTCGCGGTGGATGATCCGCAGCGCTGTCTCCGCGGGGTCGAGCGGCGACGGGGCCGGCTGCGGGGCGTCCGACTCCGTCGACGGGCCGACCGTGGGGTCCGGAGTGGGGCGAGGGTCGGGGACGAATCCGCAGGCACTGAGGCAGAGGATGGCGAGCGCCACCGTGCCGAGGGCGGGGGCGCCCCGGCGGCGGTGGCCGCGCGAGACCGTGGCACCTCGGCCGGCTGCGGCGCCGCGGTGAGCGAGGGCACCCGAGGGGGCAGCGGCACCACAGCCGCGGGAGCTTCTGCGAGCACGGGATCGGTTCATACGATCACGGTAGAGCCCGCGGCGATCCCGGATGTGGCGGGCGCGTGCCGGTCCGGACACACCGGATACCGCGCACCGGACCCCGCACTCCGGATTCCACGCGCACCGGGTCCTGCAGAGCGGCCGCCGCGGCGTTGAGATTGCAGATTCTCGCGGAATCGCTCTCAGGAACCTACAAAAATTGAGGGGTGAATGCACGGGACCCCGCTGCCACGGGGGCAGCGGGGTCCGGTGCTGGATACGCTCCGCTCACGGTCCGATCGCTCGGACCGCGGCGGATCGGATCACTTGAGGGAGACGGTGGCGCCGGCGGCCTCGAGGGCCTCCTTGGCCTTCTCCGCGGTCTCCTTGTTGACGCCCTCGAGGACGGCCTTGGGAGCGCCGTCGACGAGCTCCTTGGCCTCCTTGAGGCCGAGCGAGGTCAGTCCGCGGACCTCCTTGATGACCGGGACCTTCTTCTCGCCGCCGGACTCGAGGATGACGTCGAACTCATCCTTCTCCTCAGCGGCGGCCTCGCCACCGGCACCGCCGGCAGCAGGGGCGGCGGCAGCGGCGACCGGAGCGGCGGCCTCGACCTCGAAGGTCTCTTCGAACTGCTTGACGAAGTCGGAGAGTTCGATCAGGGAGAGCTCTTTGAACGCTTCGATGAGCTCTTCGGGGGTGAGCTTAGCCATGGTGGCTATGTCCTTCCTTACATGGCTGACGATCGCAGCCGGGGTGGTTTACAGGGGTGAAACTCAGGCGTCCTCGGTCGCGGCGGCCTCGGAGCCGGCGTTCTTCTCGCGAAGAGCGTCGACGGTCCGGACGGTCTTGACCAGCGGGGCGGTGAACATGTAGGCGGCCTTGTAGAGGCTGCCCTTCATGGCACCGGCTGCCTTCGCAAGCAGCACCTCGCGGGATTCGAGGTCGGCGAGTTTCGTGATCTCGTCAGCGGTCAGCGGCTTCCCCTCGAGGTAGCCTGCCTTGATGACCAGCTGCGGATTCGCCTTGGCGAAGTCACGCAGCGCCTTCGCGGCCTCGGACGGTTCGCCGGTGATGAAGGCAATGGCGGAGGGTCCGTTGAGGAGTCCGTCGAATGCCTCGATGCCGGCTTCCTTGGCAGCGATAGCGGTGAGCGTATTCTTCACCACGGCGTAGCTTGCCGTCTCACCGAGTGCTACGCGCAGGTCTTTCATCTGCGCGACGGTGAGACCGCGGTACTCGGTCAGCACTGCAGCCGGGGAGTTCTCGAGCAACTGCTTGAGCTCCGCAACTGCCGCTGCCTTGTCAGGCCTCGCCATGGTATTCCTTTCGTACGATGTCGGTGCCGAGAACACGAAAAAGCGCTCCGCGCAGAATGCACGGAACGCTGCGACTGCGGATGCGAACATCCTGATCATCGTTCTCATGACACCTGCGCTGGTCACTCTCTGCGAGTCTTCGCCAGTGGGCACGATCATCCGATTCCGGATGAGGTGATTCCCACGGGGACCGACGGTCTTGGGCAGTCTTCATGCTAGTGCACGCGGCCCCGGACTCCAAATCCGCGGCTGGGCCGGGGCCGCGACGGGGCCGCGGCCGGGCCGCCCGGGGAGACCTGTAGCCTGGGGCGGTGGAGGAGATCGGTGCATGGGTGGCGGGCTTCGCCGGAACGCTCGCGGTGTACCCCATCGCCGCATTCGTCAATGCGATCGCCGGCATCGTCCCGCCGATCCCCTCGACGGCTCTGTTCGTGGGCCTCGGCGCGCTCAACGCCACGAACGGCGAGCCGTCCTTCCTGGGACTCGTCCTCGCGATGATCGCCGGTTCGATCGCCGGGGACCTCGTCCTCTATGCGGTCGCCTCCCGCTTCGACTTCCGGCGGTGGCCGCTCCTGTCCTCCCCCCGCGCGCAGCGCAGGCTCGACCGGATCGAGGACCGGCTCACCGACGAAGCGCTCGAGGTGCTCGTCATCTCCCGATTCATCCCCCTCGGGCGCACCGCCGTGTCGCTGCTCGCCGGCGCCGGCCGGATGCCGCTGCGCGACTTCACCGGTGCGTTGACGACTGCCTCGGTCCTCTGGGCCCTGTACTCCGTGGGCTTCGGCTGGGTCACCGCACGGTGGATCCCGGTCCCGACGATCGTCGCGGTGATCATCGCGATCGTGCTGTCGATCGTGCTCGGGTTCGCGATCTCGCGCCTCGGCGACTGGTGGATCGAGCGCCGCGCCGACGACTGAGCGCCGCGCCGCCTCACCACCCCGGTCAGGGCAGCGGGCCGGCCCGTACCGCGCCCACGGTCACGGCCTCGCCGACGGCTGGCCGCACCTCGGCGGACCCTTCCAGTGCATCGGACGCGCACCATCGAGCGCAGAACGATCACTGGTGTGTGAATACGCCACCGGCGGGGTGCGGACGGATCCGCACCCCGCCGGTGGCGGCGGTTCAGCGCTGCGTCAGGGGCGCAGGGCGTTCGCGTCGACGGGCACGCCCGGACCGTTGGTGGTCGAGATCGTGGCCTTCGAGATGTAGCGGCCCTTCGAGGAGGACGGCTTGAGACGGAGCACCTCTTCGAGCGCGGCGTCGAAGTTCTCCTGGAGCTTCTCCTGGTCGAACGACGCCTTGCCGATGATGAAGTGGAGGTTCGAGTGCTTGTCCACCCGGAACTCGATCTTTCCGCCCTTGATGTCCTGGACGGCCTTGGCCACGTCCATGGTCACCGTGCCGGTCTTGGGGTTCGGCATGAGGCCGCGGGGACCGAGCACCTTGCCCAGGCGTCCGACCTTGCCCATCATGTCCGGGGTGGCGACGGCCGCGTCGAACGCGGTGAACCCGCCGGCCACCTTCTCGAGCAGGTCATCGGAGCCGACGTAATCGGCACCTGCTTCACGGGCAGCCTCTGCACGGTCGCCGGCGGCGAACACCAGGACCGTGGCGGTCTTGCCGGTGCCGTGCGGGAGGTTGACGGTGCCGCGCACCATCTGGTCCGCCTTGCGCGGGTCGACGCCCAGGCGGAACGCGACCTCGACGGTCGCGTCGAACTTCGACACCGAGGTGTCCTTGGCCAGGGCGATCGCCTGTGCCGGATCGTAGAACGTGTCTGCCGCGATCTTCTCCGCGGCGGCCCTGTAGGCCTTCGAGCGCTGTGCCATCTGCTTCTCTCCTTGCAGTCGTGGTCCGGGCCGCGCAGGCCCTGCCACTGGTGGGGTCCGATCCGAGAGGATCAGGCCTTGATGTCGGTGGTGATGCCCATCGAACGAGCGGTGCCCGCGATGATCTTCGAGGCGGCCTCGATGTCGTTGGCGTTGAGGTCGGGCATCTTGGTCTCGGCGATCTCGCGCACCTGGTCGGCGCTCAGGTGAGCGACCTTGTCGGTGTGCGGGGTGGCCGAACCGGACTTGACGCCCGCAGCCTTCTTGATGAGCTCTGCGGCCGGCGGGGTCTTGGTGATGAAGGTGAACGAGCGATCCTCGTACACCGTGATCTCCACCGGGACCACGTTCCCGCGCTGGTTCTCCGTCGCGGCGTTGTACGCCTTGCAGAACTCCATGATGTTGACGCCGTGCTGACCAAGCGCCGGGCCGATCGGAGGCGCCGGGTTGGCGGCACCTGCCTGGATCTGGAGCTTGATCAGACCGGTGACCTTCTTCTTGGGAGGCATGTTTCGGTCCTTTTCTGTTTCGTCGGCCCCGCAGCCGAGTGCTGCAGGGCGGGTGATCGCCGAAGCCGATGAGAAACGGCAATCAAACCACACCATTGTTCCACGGAACGCCCGCCGGCGCGAATCCGCGCCTCCGGGTCCTGGAACGCGGCAGGCGCCCGGACCGTGCCGAGCGCCTGCCGCGGTGAGTGCTGTGGGGTGCTGATCAGATCTTGGCGACCTGCTCGAAGCCGAGCTCGACGGGCACGTCGCGCTCGAAGATCGAGAGCAGCACGGTGAGCTTCTGCGATTCGGGGCGGATCTCCTGCACGGTGGCGGGGTGGCCCTCGAAGGAGCCCTCCTTGACCATGACGGACTCGCCGACCTCGAACTCGACGGAGATCGGGGTGCCGGCCTGGGAGCCGCCGCCGGCGCCCGCCTCGGCCTGGGCCTTCGCCTGCTGCTCCTCGAACACCGGGGCGAGCATGGAGAACACCTCGTCGAGGCGCAGCGGGACCGGGTCGTAGGCGTTGCCGACGAATCCGGTGACGCCCGGGGTGTGGCGCACCACGCCCCAGCTCTCGTCGGTGAGGTCCATGCGGACGAGCACGTAGCCGGGGATCCGGACGCGGCGGATCTGCTTGCGCTGGCCGTTCTTGATCTCCACGACGTCTTCCATGGGGACCTGGATCTCGAAGATGTGCGCCTCCATGTCGAGGCTGACGATCCGGTTCTCGAGGTTGGCCTTCACCCGGTTCTCGTAGCCGGCGTAGGAGTGGATGACGTACCAGTCACCCTCTTTCATCCGCAGCTCGGCCTTGAACTCCTCGGCCGGGTCGACCTCGTCCTCGTCCGGGGCATCCGCGCCCTCGGACTCGGCGGCCTGTTCCTCACCGGCCTGCTCGCCGGTCTCGGCTGCGCCGTCGGCAGGTGCCTCGGTCGCATCGGCAGGGGCGTCCGCGGAATCGGCGGTCGCCTCGGCGGGGGCGTCCTGCACGGGATCGACGGGGTCGACGGTCTCAGCACCCTCGGTCGCGGCGTCGGCGGTCTCAGGGGTCTCTGCGGGGTCGACCGCGGCGGTCTGCTCCTCGGCAGGGGCCGCCTGCGGCTCGACTGCTTCGACGTTCTCGGTTTCCGGGGTGTTGTCCGACACCAGTTCTCCTTGTGAGTGAGTGGTTGGCGTGCGCCAGGGCTGCGCGGTCCGCGCGCTGTTGAGGTGCGGTGGGCGGCTCACCAGAGCGGCCAGAGGGGGCTTCCTGCGAAGACGGTCCCGGCGAGCTTGCCGAAGATGAAATCGAGTGCCGTCACCAGCAGCATCATCACGACGACGAAGGCGAGCACCACGAGGGTGTAGTTGATGAGTTCTTTGCGGGTCGGGGTGACGACCTTCTTGAGCTCGGCCACGACCTCGCGGAAGAATTGGAGCAGGCCGCCGAACAGCCCGCGCTTCTTCTGGTCCGCGGAGCGCTCTCTCCGAGCCCCCGAGGCCTCTGCAGGTGTGTCTGCCACGCATCCTCACTCGGTCGTCGTTGAAATGGTCCTGTGCCGCCGAGCCGGATCGTCGAACCGACCGGCGAAGCCTGAGCAGGGGTGACAGGACTCGAACCTGCAACCTACGGTTTTGGAGACCGTTGCGCTACCAATTGCGCCACACCCCTTCGGAGTGGAGGGGCACCCGCGTGAAGCGGAGGGCCCACCGCCAAGGCACGAGCATACAGTCTCCGCCGCCTCGCCGTCGAACCGGGCCGGTCCCGAGGCCGAGGCGCCCGCCGCCGGTCGGTCGCTGCCCGTCGGCACCCTCCTCACGGCCCGCCGTCCGCCTGCGCCCCGGCCTCGGGATCCTCGGCCGGCGCCCAGGGGCCGGGCCGGGGCACGGTCTCGCGGGCGGAGAAGGTCACCCCGGCATCCATGTCCACGGTGACGACCTGGAGATCGAGCGGCGCCCCGGTGTCCGCGTCGAAGCGGATGATGCTGAGCTCGGCGGGCATCTTGAGCGGGCCGGGGGTGAGAGCGTCGGCGAGCGCCCCACCGGTCGTCGAGCTGACGTAGCGGATGCCCCGCGCAAAGGGCTCGGGGCCGACCCGGCGGTGCCAGTGGCCGCTGAGCGCGAACGGCACGCACCCGGTCTCGAGCGCCGGCTGGGCGTGCCGGGGGTCGTGGATGAGGGTGATGTCGGCCTCGGCCCCGCACGCCTCGGCGGCCATCCGTGCGCCGAACTCCGCGGCGGTCTCCCCGGTCTCGAGCACCGGCTCGGAGACGCCGAACACCGTCCGCCGCGGGTCCGGACCGCCGTGGATCCGCAGCCCCGCGACCTCGACGGTGCCGTCGGCGAGCACCGTCCAGCCGGTGCTCGCCGCGTGCCGAGCGGTGTCGAGGGAGTCGTGGTTGCCCTTGATGAGGACGCGCGGCAGCCGGTCCGGCAGCTGGTGGGCGAGCGCGTCGACGCAGTAGTTCTCCGCCGGGGTGCCCGTCATGGTGATGTCGCCGCCGTCGAGGTAGAGGTCGGCCCCGGTGCGCACGACCACGTCCCCGACGACCCGGGCCATGCCGACGTTGCAGTGGAGGTCGGAGCCGAGCACCGCGGTGACGACCTCGCCGCTGTGTCCGCCGGTCCGCGGGTCCGGCGGCGGGACGAGCGCGGCGGCCGCCGACCAGCGGGCGTCGAACGGGCGCTCGGTCCAGGCGGTGTCGAGCGCGGCCAGCGCCTGGTCGTAGAACGCGTCGTTGTCCTCGATGAATCCGTCGACCAGCCCCACCGCCTCGTCGATCACCCCGGACAGCCGACCGGTGACCTCCGCCCCGGCGAGCGGGGTGCCGGCGAAGGCGGGGTTGGCGGTGATCGGCTGCGGGCGCTGGATCGGCACGAGGAGCACGGCGAGCAGGCACGCGAGCGCGGTGCCGGAGGCGAGTCCGATGGTGGTGCGGCGCCGCGAGCGCGGCGTGCTGCGGTCCGGCGGCCCGCGCATCACGACGACGACGCCGATGAGGGCGGCGAGCCCGAGCCCGGCCCCGGCCTCCCTGGCGAGGGCGTCGGCGGCGAGTCCCCGGGCGACGATCCGGAACTGCCCCTCGGGTGAGGAGAAGAACGTCGCGTATGCGGACACGTCCTCCCCGAGCGCGTCGAGGGTGGTGCCGCCGAGCGCGGACTCCGCCGGGATCTCGCCGACGTCGATGCGCGCGCCGAGGCCGAACGGGAGCAGCTCGGCCGCCGGCATCCGCACGCTGCCGAGCGCCCCGAGGTCGATCGTCACCGCAGCATCCGTGGTGAGCGAGTACTCGGCCATGTGCGGGCCGAAGTTCGCCTCGGTCCGGGCGGTGAGCACGGCCCACGGCGCGACGAGCAGCAGGCAGGCGAGGACGACCCCGAGGCCCGGCAGCACGCGGAACAGGGTGCGGGCGAGTGCGCGCGGCTCGTCGAATCGGTGCGTCCGCCGCCCCGGGCGCCCACCGGGAGGGGTCCGGGTGAGGAGAGGGCTCATGCGTCCAGGCTGCACCCGATGAGGTTGGGCTCCGGCTCCAGCGTGATCCCGTACGCCTCGCGCACTCCGGCGCGGATGTGCCGGGCGAGCTCGAGGATGTCCGCGGCGCGGGCATCGCCGCGGTTGGTGAGGGCGAGCGTGTGCTTCTGCGACAGGGTGGACCGCTCCCCCAGCCCGAATCCGCGGCCGAACCCGGCCCGGTCGATGAGCCATGCCGCCGAGGTCTTGACCAGGCGCGGGTCGCGGGCGCCGGTCACCGGGTCGGTGACGGGGTACACGGGGGCCTCGGCGGGGAGTGCGGCGTCGGCCGGCAGGATCGGATTGGTGAAGAAGGAGCCGGCGGACCAGGTGTCGTGGTCGGCGTCGTCGAGCACCATGCCCTTGGAGGCGCGCAGCGCGAGGACCGCCTCGCGCACCTCGCGGGTGTCGACCTGCTCACCGAGGTCGACCTCGAGCGCGCGGGCGAGCTGCGTGTAGCGCACCGGGGCGGACAGCCGGGACACGCCGAGCCGGAAGGTCACGGCGAGCACGACGAACTGCACCGCCCCGGTGTTCGCCGCGGTGCGCTTGAGGCGCGAGGTGCGATAGCCGAACTCGAGGTCGGTGCGGTCGAGGCGCAGCTCGTCGCCGCTCATCCGGTCGAACACGAGCACCGATTCGATCGACTCGGCGACCTCCGCCCCGTAGGCGCCGACGTTCTGCACCGGGGTGGCGCCGACGGTGCCGGGGATCCCGGAGAGCGCCTCGAGACCGGTGAGGCCCCGAGCGAGGGTGTCGGCGACGAACGCGTCCCAGTTCTCGCCCGCCTCGACGGTGAGGAGCCGTTCGTCGGGGGTGACCTCGTGCATCTGCACCCCGGTGGAGCGGATGAGGCAGACGGGTCCGGAGAACCCCGCGTCGCCGATGAGGAGGTTCGAGCCGCCGGCGACGAACAGCACGTCCGGGCGCGGCCCGCCGGCCTGCAGCGGGTGGGCGGCGCAGAACTCGGCCAGCGCGCCCCGGGTGGGCGCCTCGGTGACGGTGTCGGCCGGCCCACCCACGCGGAAGGTCGTGAGCTCGGCGAGGTTCACGAGAGGCGGACCTTGACCTGGGTCCGGCCGAGCACCTTCGTGCCGCCGGAGGTCACCTCGACGTCGAGGTGGGCGATGCCGGCCTCGGTGTCGACGGCGCCGACGGAGGCCGTCATCTCCAGCGAGGTCGTCGGGGTGTCCGGCGCGCCGGATTCCGCATCGGGCACGACGACCGGGGAGGTGAACCGGGTGCGGTAGTCGACGATGGCACCGGGGTCCACCGCCCATTCGGCGATCCGGGAGACCACGGAGCCCATGGTGAGCATGCCGTGGGCGATGACGTTCTCGAGGCCGACCTCGCGGGCGAAGCGCTCGTTCCAGTGGATGTGGTTGTAGTCGCCCGAGGCGCCGGCGTAGCGGACGAGGTCCGCGCGGGACAGCGGGATGCTCGCGGTGACGACGGTGCGCCCGACCTGGAGGTCGGCGAGCTTGGGGGCGATGTCGGACGGCGAGGGGCGGTACTCCTCGCGCGGGACTCCGGTGGGCTGGTCGCTCATGCGTCCTCTCCTCTCACGACGATGGTCGAGACCACGGTGGCGACGGGTTCGTCGCCGTCCGCGGTGGTGAGCTCGGTGCGGGTGGTGATCATCGCGTGGCCGCCGGCCTCGCGGATGCCGTCGACGTGGCAGGTCGCCGCGAGCACGTCCCCGGCGACGATCGGACGGGTGTAGGTGAACTGCTCCGAGCCGTGGACCACCCGGGCGAAGTCGATGCCGGCGTCGGGCCGGGTGATGTAGAGAGCCTCGGTGCGCTGGGCGGGGATCACCGCGAAGGTGGGCGGGGCGACGACGTCGGAGTAGCCGAACTGGGCCGCGGACTCCGGATCGAAGTGGGACCGGCTGTTCGCACCGGTGGCGCGGGCGAACTGGGCGATCGCCTCGCGGGTGACCTCGAACGGCTGCGCGAGCGGATAGCTCGAGCCCTGCAGCTCCGTGTTCACTGCCATGCTGCTCCTCCTGGGGGTCTGGCCCGCCGCGCCGGGCAGGTGCGCCCTGCCGGCCGACGGTGTCGGTCCTGGCAGTCTATCGGCGGACGGCCCCGCCTTCATGCCGGACGGGTCCGGGATGGTGCGAGCCGCGTCACTCCGCGGCGCCGCAGCTCGGCGTGGAGTCCGATCAGCCGGAGCGGCGCGGGCCCACCTGCATGATCGCGACGGCGTAGTCGGCGAGGTCGGCGGCGGCGGTCTCCGGGCTTACCGGGCCGCTCGGGTCGTACCACTGGGCGAGGGAGGTGCACATGTTCGCCACGACGCGGCAGGCGATCTTGAGGTCGGGGACGGAGAACACGCCCGATTCCACCCCGGCCGCGGCCTCCTCGTCGATGACGTGCTGGACGGACCGGCGCAGCTCGGCGATCCGGGTGCGGTGCGGCTCCTCGACGCTGCGCATCTCGCTCGCACCGATGAACGCCTTGCTCCGCGCGGTCGCATGGTAGTAGGCGAGCGCCTCGACGACGGCGGCGAAGCGCTCCTCCGGCGGGCGGTCCGCGACCTTCGCACGCACCCCGTCCACACCCTCGATGAGGTTCGACATCGTCGTGTCGAGGATCGCGACGAGCATCTGCTGCTTGCTCTCGTAGTAGTGGTAGACGCCGGCGACGCTCACCCCGGCCTCCTGCGCGATCTGCCGCATCGAGGTGCCGTGGTAGCCCCAGCGGTTGAAGCAGGTGATGGCGGCCTCGAGCACCTTGGGCAGGGTGTCGTCGTGCCTGCTGCTCGTGCGGGATCCGCCGCCGGCGGACACGGCGGAGCCGGAGACCAGGGCGTCGAGCTCGATGTCGAGGGCCGCGGCGATGTCGGTGAGCCGGTCGACGGTGATGGACACCTTGTCGCGCTCGATGAGGGACAGCGTCGCCGGGCTCACCCCGATCCGCGTGCTCACCTGTTCGAGGGTCAGGCCGGCGGTGTTGCGCGCCGCCCGGACGCGTCGCCCGAGCTCGCCGCTGTCCGCCGGAGCCGCAGTGTCTTTAGTCATGCTAAAAACCCTAACACCTCGTCATCGATCGACGGGTGATGTTCCCTCACTCGTGACGCTACGATCGGGAGCACGCGGCACCGACTGTTCGTTCGGTGCCACGATCGTCGAAGCTGACCGAGAGAAGTCGATCGAGAAAGGCAGTGCCGCCATGACGGATCCGCAGGACATCGCCGAGCTGCTCGCCGGCTCACCGCAGAACTGGGGACGGTGGGGCACCGACGACGAGGTCGGCGCACTCAACCACCTCGATGCCGCGCAGGTGCTGCGCGGCGTGGCAGCTGTGCGCAGCGGCCGCGTCTGCACCCTGCAGCGCCTCATCGGCGACCCGGCAGGCGACCCGGTGTGGCCCGGCCGCAAGCAGGCGAGCCGACGCATGCATCTCGACGAGTCGACCTATGAGGCGGGGTTCCCGGAGATGCCGGGCGGGGCGCACAGCTCCGACGACTCGATCAGGATGTCTCTCCAGGGCTCGACCCAGTACGATGCGCTCGGCCATGTCTGGCACGACGGGCGGATCTGGAACGATCGACCGGCCTCGTCCACGATCGGGGAGATGCGTTTCGCCGGGGTCGACCCGATCGCACGGCGGGGTGTCGTGGGGCGCGGCGTGCTCCTCGACCTCGCCGGGCACCTCGGCGTCGAAGCGGTCCCGGCCGGTACCGCATTCGGACTCGAGGACCTGCTCGCCTGCGCCGAGGCGCAGGGCCTGACGATCGAGGAGCACGACGTCCTCCTGCTCCGGACGAACCACCTCGCGCTGTTCGAGGCGGACCGGGAGGGGTTCTACGACGACTTCTGCGAGCCGGGCCTCGTCTACTCCCCCGAGCTCGTCGCCTGGTTCGCGGAACGGGGCGTCCCCAATCTCGTCACCGACACGATCGGCAACGAGATCACCGTGGATCCGCACACCGGGTTCTCCCTCACTCTCCACAACGCGCTCATGCGCAACCTCGGGGTGGTGTTCACGGAGCTCTGCGATTTCACCGACCTCGTCGCCGCGTGCCGGGAGCTCGAGCAGTGGGACTTCCTCTACGCCGCGGCCCCGCTGCGCGTGCACGGCGCGACCGGTGCCCCGGTGAATCCGCTGGCGGTGCTCTGATGAAGCCGTTCTCCACCCCGATCGATTCGCCCTACGGCACCGTCGGCGAGATGTGGCGGGCCGCCGTGGACGAGGCCGGCGATCGACCGTTCATCCACAGCTTCGACGCCTCGTGGACGTTCGCGGAGGTCGACGATCGCGCACGGAAGCTCGCCGCCGCGCTGGGGCGCGCGGGAGTCGGGCGCGGTGACCGGGTCGCGCTGTACACGCAGAACGATCCGATCTTCGTCATCGGTCTCGTCGCGGCGTTCGAGCTCGGCGCGATCGCCGTCCCGATCAACCCGATGAACACGGCCCGCGAGCTGCGGTACCAGCTCGAGAACTCCGGTGCGCGCGCCCTGGTGACGATCCCCGAGCTGCACCGCGCGGTGGCCCAGGACGTCGTCGGCGACACCGCGGTCGCGCTCACCGTGATCGGCGATCACACGAAGTGGTCGCAGCAGGGCGAGGACGTCGAGGTCGTCGCCGTCCGGGCCGAGGACGGGCTCGGACCGGACGTCGTGGCGGCCGGATCGATCTTCTCGCAGGAACCGCCTGCGGAGCTCGCGCCGCCTGAGGTCTCCACCGACGACATCGCAATCCTGACGTACACCTCCGGGACGACCGGCAAGCCGAAGGGTGCGCAGAACACTCATCGGAACCTCGTGTTCAACGCCGAGAGCTACCTCGAGATCACCGGGCTCGAGCCCGGGCAGCCGGTGCTCGGGATCGCTCCGCTGTTCCACATCACGGGGATGGTCGGGCACATCATGGTCGCCATCCGCGCCCGCAGCCCGATCGTCCTGAGCCACCGGTTCCACCCCGAGGTCATGCTCCGGTCGATCCGCACCTGGCGACCGGTCTTCGCCGTCGGCGCGATCACCGCGCTCATGGCGCTGGCCGACAGCCCGGCCCGGGAGGACGGCGACTTCGACTCCCTCATCACGATCTTCTCCGGAGGGGCCCCGATCGCCCCGGTGCTCGCGGACCGTCTCGAGGAGATCTTCGGGGCCTACGTCCACAACATCTACGGGATGAGCGAGACGGCGTCCCCGACGCACAGCGTCCCGCGGGGGCAGAAGGCACCCGTCGACCCCACCTCGGGAGCCCTGTCCGTCGGTCAGCCGATCTACCGCACCCGGTCCCGGATCGTCGACGAGACCGGGGAGGAGTGCGCGACGGGATCCTACGGCGAGATCCTCAGCGCCGGGCCCCAGATCACCTCCGGCTACTGGGAGAATCCGGATGCGACGGAGCAGGCCT
The DNA here is from genome assembly GCF_039541555.1 of Brevibacterium pityocampae. Classification (NCBI taxonomy): domain Bacteria; kingdom Bacillati; phylum Actinomycetota; class Actinomycetes; order Micrococcales; family Brevibacteriaceae; genus Brevibacterium; species Brevibacterium pityocampae. Next base: position 108,654 of record NZ_BAABGL010000003.1, read on the forward strand.
TCGACGGGGAGTTCCTGCGCACCGGGGACGTCGGCTTCGTCGACGAGGACGGCTGGTTCTACCTCGTCGACCGGAAGAAGGACATGATCAACGCCTCGGGGTACAAGGTGTGGCCCCGGGAGGTCGAGGACGTCCTCTACGGCCATCCGGCCGTCAGCGAGGCCGCCGTGGTCGGCGTCCCCGACCCGTACCGCGGAGAGACCGTCAAGGCCTTCGTCACCCTGAAGGCCGGCCACTCCACGGATGCGGACGAGCTCATCGAGCACTGCAGGTCGAACATGGCGGCGTACAAGTACCCGCGCCAGGTGGAGATCAGGGAGGAGATGCCCAAGACGGCCACCGGCAAGATCCTCCGGCGACAGCTGCGGGAGTGATCCGCCGCCCCACCCGTCCGAGGCGCCGATGCGCTGACAGGGGGCGCCCCCTCGACTCATCCTGCGCCGGCACCCGGCCGCGGACGCGCTCAGGCGTCGACGCCCTTGGGCGCCTTCGTCTTCATGAACCCGAACAGGTAGCCGGCGACCCGGCGGAGCTGGATCTCGTCGGAGCCTTCGGTGATGCGGTAGCGGCGGTGGTGGCGGTAGATGTGCTCGAAGGGCTTCTTCCGCGAGTACCCCATGCCGCCGTGCACCTGGATCGCCCGGTCGGCGGCCTCGCAGCACAGCCGGTTGGCGAGGTAGTTCGCCATCGACACCCGGTCGGAGACCGAGAACGCGCCGTCGGTGTCCATGAGCCACGCGGTCTCGCGGATGAACGACCGCAGCGAGGACGCCCGGGCGTGGAGCTCGGCGAGCGGGAACTGGATCGCCTGGTTCGAGGCCAGCGGCTTGCCGAACGGGGCCCGCTCCTGGGCATACTGCACCGACTCCTCGATGCAGTACGTCGCCGCGCCCAGGCTCGAGGCGGCCTGCCGGATCCGGTTCTCGTTGAAGAAGTGCTGCACGATCTGCAGCCCGCGGCCCTCCTCGCCGAGGATGTCGGCGTCGCCCACCTCGACATCGGTGAGACGGATGTGGGCGTGGTCGGAGGGCATGTTGAAGGTCCACACGTATTCGAGCACCTCGAAGCCGGGCGCGTCGGTGGGCACGAGGAACGCGGTGATGCCGCGGGCGTCGCCGGGCTCACCGCTCGTGCGGGCGAAGATGATGTCGCGCTCGGCGGTGTGGACTCCGGTGTTCCACATCTTCTCCCCGCTGATGCGCCAGCCGTCGGCGGTGCGGGTCGCAGTGGTCTCCATGTGGGTGGCGTCGGACCCGTGGTCGGGCTCGGTGATGCCGAAGGCCAGATGGCGACTGCCGTCGGCGAGGCCGGCGTTCCACTCCGCCTGCTGCTCCGGCGAGCCGTAGGCGTGCATGAGGAGAAGCCCCACGTTGTTGCCGATGATGCAGTGCTCGTTCTGCAGGTCGCAGTGGAGCCCGAGGCCCTTGGCGGCGAGGAAGTCGCGGAGCACCGCCATGTCGTAGTTCGTGCCGCCGGAGCCGCCGGCGTCCTTCGGCAGGTGATAGCGGTAGAAGCCGGCCTCGTCGGCCAGTCGCCGCGCGGTGCCGAGGAGGTCCTCCCAGTCGGTGCGCGGGATGCCGCCCCGGTCCCAGTCGGTGCGCGCCCATTCCCGGCGGTGGTCGAAGAACCGGATGTTGTCGTCGGTCTGCTCGAGCTGGCGCAGCGTGGTCTCGATGAAGGTGTCGAGCTCTCCCATGAGCGTCGTCAGGTGGTCGGGCAGGCGGTAGTCCATGTCAGGTCTCCTGGAGGTGAGCGGGGTTGGAAGTGCGCAGGCGCCAGCGGGTGGCGGTGTCGAGGACGGGGATCAGGGCGGCGAGATCGGCAGGGTCCGCACCCTCCCGGATCAGCTGGGCGAGTCCGTGCTCGCCGGCGACGCCGAGACGTGCCAGGCCGGCGGAGACCTCGGCCAGCGCCGCGGGCTCGAGGCTGCGCTGCCGGCGCACGAGGTCGACGACGTTGCGTGCCACCCGGCCGCGGAACGCGGTGACGGAGCCGTCGCCAGCGACGACGTCGCGGGTGAGCCAGCGGGACAGCGCGCCGAGGAGCTCGTCGGCGGTGGGCGCGGAGAACAGGTCATCGGCGGTGAGCGCCGGGCCGCTCGGCGCGGCGTGCGCCCCGTGAGCGGCGTCCGCGGTGACGGCCGGGGCCGGCCCCCCGGATCCGGTCGGGATGGACTCCGCTGCTGGGTGCGCCTCGGGAGCGGGAGCGAGGTGATCGGCGAAGAGGAGGCGGAGGAGGTCGTGCTCCTGCTCGGCACAGCGCCGGCCGATCGCGAGCAGCTCGAGCTCGTTGGGGTGCTCCTCATGGGCGCGCTGCATCTGCCGCAGCGTGCCGATCGCCCACCACAGGGTGGCGCGGGCCTGCCACCAGCGGACCGCGGCGGTGTCGGGGCGGCGACCGGATGCCTCGGCGTAGGCGTCGAGGAAGGCATCGAGGTCGCCGAGGCCGGCGACCTCTCCGGGTCCGCCGAACCGCCAGGCCCGCATGCAGAGGTAGCCGAGGTCCTCGTCCGGATCGCCGAGGTGGGCGAGCTCCCAGTCGAGGACCGCGGCGAGTCCGGACTCGTCGACCATGAGGTTCCCGAGCCGGAAGTCGCCGTGGACCAGGGATTCGCCCCCGGCCGGGGGCCGGGTCTCCGCGAGCCGGCGCAGCGAGACCTCGATGACGGGGCGGACGATGCCGATCTCCCGGTAGTCCGCGGCGAGCCGTTCGACGGGATCGCTCAGGCGGGTCAGCTCAGCCCGGGCGACTGCGGCCGGGTCGATCGCGTGGATCCGGGCTGCGGCGCGGGCGAGGTCGTCGGGCAGCGCGGTGCGGGCGGCGGCGAACCGCTCGTCGCGGAGGATCCGACGGGCGATCGCCTCCCCGGTGACGTGCTCGAGGAGGAGGGCCGGCGTGCCGATGAGCTCTCCGGCGGTGTCGTCGTGGATCAGGCGCGCGCAGGGCACCTCGGCGTGGCCGGCGGCGGCGAGCACGGCCGCCTCGGCGGCGTTCGCCTCCGGCGCCTCGTTCCCGCGGTGGTCCGCCCGGAGCACGCAGGTGAGGGTGCCGTCGGCGGTGCGTGCGTCGAACCGGAGGATCTCCCGGCTCGCTCCCCCGGCCAGTGTGCTCACCGCGACCTCGTGGACCGGGGTGCCGAGGATCCGGGACAGGGCGCGGGCGAGGTGCGTGCTGGCAGTCGGCCGGCTGCTGTCCGCCTGCGGCGGGTGGGCTGCGGTCGGGCCGTCGGCTCCCATCGCGTCTCCTCCTCGAGATCGATGCGCTGCGGTGCACCTCCGCGTCGGATTCAATCCACCGAGCGAACGTTCAGGATAGTGACTTTAGTCTGCCCGGACGACGGCGCGAGGTCAAGAGGGGACGACGAAGGCCCATCGGCATGATGCCGATGGGCCTTCTGTTCTGTAGCGGGAGCGGGACTCGATCCCGCGACCTCACGATTATGAGTCGTGCGCTCTAACCAGCTGAGCTACCCCGCCCCGGCACGAATCGTGATTCGTACGAGAGCCCCAAAAGGGAATCGAACCCTTGACCTTTTCCTTACCATGGAAACGCTCTGCCGACTGAGCTATTGGGGCAACGAGAAGATACTCTACACACCCGCTTCCGTGAACGCAAAATCGGCTGAACCGGGGTCTCGCACCGCGATCCGGAGGCCCGGATGCACCGTATTCGCACCGGCTCAGCGCATGGCGCGGGAGCGGATGACCTCCTCGACGAGGTCGGCCTCGGTCGCACCGTAGAGGGTGCGCGCCCACACCGTGTCGCGGTCCGGGTAGGGGGCGCCGTCCACGCGCAGCCACTGGAGCGGGTGGCCGCGGCGCTGCTCGAGCGCACACTTGGCGCACATCGGCACGGTGAGTCCGCGACCGCCGCCGGCGGTGACCTTCCCCACCTTGTGCGCCTCGCCGTGGCGCGGGTTCACCGTGCACGGCCCGCGCAGCGGCCGGCCGCCGGTGAGCCGCGCCGAGCGCTGGCGCTCGACCGATTCGAGAGACCGCTCTGCGATGTCGAACAGGACGAGCGAGCCCACGAGGTCGTCCTCGGCCGCGGATTCGTCCTCGGCGATGCGCCGTGCCAGGCCGAAGGCGTCGAGCCCGCGTTGCACGGTCGCCGACTGCTCGGCGCTGAGCCCCTCCGTCTGCAGCGCTTCGAGCTTCTCCGCGATCCGCAGCGCGTCCTGGCCGAGCACGCGACGCATCCTGCTGCGGTCGGAGTCCCTGGCCGCGGCCATGACGCTGTCGGGGATCCGGTACTTGCGGGTGCGCACCGGACGCCTCCGGGCGAGGAACCAGACCCCGCCCACGAGCCCGACGAGCACCACCCCGGCGATGACGGCGGAGCGCACCGGGTGGTAGGTGATCGCCTGGCGGATCCGGTCCGACAGCGGCGGCTCGTACTCCTCGTACTGCGGGTCAGCCAGCCGATCGAGCACATCGTTGAGCCATTCGACGCTCGACACCCGAGAGTCGGGATCGTGATGCCATCGGTCGAACTGCTGCTCGACGGCCAGATGCGCGTCGAGGTCCGCGAGTTCGACGGTGTGCCGGAGGATCCCGTCGGCGGGCACGACGATGAAGGCGCCCTCGCCGCCGTGCGCCTGCGCGATGAGCATGGGAAGGTCGCGGGAATCGGCGTAATCGGTCACCCCGAGCAGAACGAGATAGGTCGGGTGCTCGGTCGCGGCGACCTTCTCCTCGAACACGTCCAGGGTGGCCTGCGGATAGCGATCCGCCGCGGCCTCATCGACGTAGAGCGGGGATTCGTCGAGTTCCGCGGCGATCCGCACCGCGGCCTCGAGTGTCGTCTCGGTGCCCTCGAAGAGCTCTTCGACCCTCTCCGCATCGGTCGGCTCGGGGGCTCCGGAATCCTCGGCCGTGCCCTCCGCCGCTTCCGCGCTCCCCGCGGAAGCGACCACTGCGGCACGGTCCGGGGCCTCCACCGCCGCCGCGAGCACAGGGCCGCCTCCGAGCAGTGCTCCGGTCAGCACCGCGGCTGCAAGCAAGCGTCCCACCGGATCCTCACTTCCTTCTCGTGTTGTCGAGGTATGCGCGGCCGAACACCAGACCGCCGATGATGAGCAGGACGAGCGCGACGGCGCCGGAGCTGATCACCGAGGTCCGCACCCGGTCGAAGTACTCCGGGGTACCCGGGAACGGCCCCGGTTCGTATTCCTCGGCCTGATAGTCGTAGAAGTTCCGGTGCTCGGTCTCCGGGTCCCGCGTCTCCGACCACCCGATGCCGGGCAGCGCAGTGATGTACTCCTTCACCACGTCGCGCACCGGCAGGTCGGCGGTGCGTTCACGGAGCTCGGCCTCCCCGCCGTCGTAGCGCGGGATCGCCTCGTAGCGGCTGAGCTGCACGAAGCCGCTGCTCGCGATCACGAGGGTGGTGTCCTCCGGGATCCGGTCGTGCAGTGCGAGCTCGAAGCCTGTGGACCCGCCGCGGTACGCGTCGGTGCTCTCGAAGTCGATCACCACGACGGCGACCGGGTCCTCGGCTTCGGCGACGAGGCGGGCGAAGCGCTCTTCGTCCTCGGGAGCGTACCCGAGCCGCTGGGTGGGATCGATGTACACACCGTCCTCCTCGACGGCCCGGGCCGCGGCATCGACCCGTGTCGTGTCGACCTCGCCCTCGAGGGCGACGAGCGGCAGGTGGGCCGGCGAGGCGACGGAAGCGATGCCCGCACGCCGATTCTGCTCGTACAGGCACCCGAGCCCCGTGACGAGAACCGGGATGACGAGCGAGACGGCTGTGATGTGGATCCACGCAGGCAGCCAGGGACGCACCGGTGCGCTCCTCGGAGCCGTCTTGCGACCGCCTGTTCGATGACCCTTCCGGGCACGATCCTGTTCGTCGGCCGCGCTCAGCGCCGCCTCGAACTCGGACGGGCTCTCGAACAATCCCGGCGAGGGCTCCCAGCCCTCGGACGCCGAGGCGAGCGCCGTGCTCAGCGGACCGAACGCGCCGAAGCCGCTGAGCGCGAACGGCGAATCCTCGTCCTGCCAGTAGGGACGGCCCTGCGCGATTCCCCTGTCCGAGAGGAAGTCGGGCGCCTCCCCGGCCGCGAGCTCCTGGGCGATGACGGTCGAGACCGGCACCTCGATGTCGCCGCCGAAGCCGTCCCAGGTCCGCCGCTCCTGGGCCTCGAGGTGCGGGAGGAAGAAACACCGCTCACGACGGCGCCCGCGCGCCTCGTCGTCGAGGACCGTCCATGCGGTCCATACGAGCGGGTTGGTCGTGTCGCCCGGTGCGGGCAGCCGGTCGACGGCCGCGCCGAGATCGCCCGGCAGCGGCTCGCGCCGGCGCAAGCTCAGGCGTGCTCCGATGGCGCGGTCACGCATCCGATTGAGGTCGCGCAGCTGCTCGACGGAGTCCGCCGCCGCGCGGGCGCGCCGCTTCTCCCGGCGCCCGAACAGCAGGGAGCCGAGGACCTCGGCGCCGGAGCGGATCATCCCGCCGAGCACGAGGTAGCCGGCACCGAGGAGTCCGCCCACCCCGATGAGCACGATGGTGTGGAAGACGGGGAACAGCGGAACCCGATCGACGGCGGCGTGCTCGGGTCGCACATCCTGGGCCGCGGAGGTCAGCCTCTCAATGTCGTTCGCAGCGGGGTCCTCTGCGTGATCGAGCCCGGTGCGGATCGCGTAGTGGATCGCCGGGCCCGGAACCTCCGCATTGAGCTCGGGGACCCTCTCCTTCGTGAGAGAGCGGGTGAGGACCCCCTCGGAGAATCCCATCGTGTAGAGCTCAGCATCCGAGTTCCACAGGACGTAGTAGGCGGTCTCGATGGCACGCGCTTCGGAGTCGGCGAGGAGGATCTCCTCGAGCATCCGTTCCGACGTGTCCCCACTGAGTTGCTCTCCGGTGCGATCGCGGGACGGGAAGCGATTCATCAGCCCGATGTACACCGGGGGGACATCTGATTCGAGCTCGGCGAGCGCATCGTCGACGATCCCGCGCTGCCTCTCGTCCCAGAACGCAGCGGTGGCGCTGTCGGTGAAAACTTCGCCGTCGTCCCAGGCCTCCCCCATGCGCTCGACGTAGCCGTCGATGTACCACTGCCGGGCGGACTCAGCGAGCTCGGTCTCATCCGAGGCGCCGGCGGCCTGTTCGTCGGGTCCCTCGTCCGGGGCGGGTGTCCGGCTCGGGGCGGGCGCCTCGGCGGTGGGGGCCGGGGCTGCGACGGTCGGCGTCACGGGCACGGCGGAGATGACGGATCCGGCCCCGAGGACGGCGCACGCAGCCGTCACGAGGAGCCTCCGGAGCACCGGGGCACGGCGCGCGCCGCGGTGGGCGGGCTCCACGGAGGACAGCGGTCGGATGAGCATACTGAGCACTCTATGACGCGGGGCGGTCCATGGCCGGGCCGGGGTGTTCCGGTTCCGGCACAGCTGCGGCGAGAGCGTCACCGGGTCGGTGCGCCGACGTCACCGGTCCCGACCGCCGACGGCTCCGCGCGCTCGCCCCGCTGTCACACCGCGTCGTACTTGGCGGCGAGGTAGCCCTGGAGTCGTCCCGGGTGGTTGGTGATGATCGCGGAGATCCCCGAGCCCAGCAGCCGCTCCCACACCGCAGGCGCGTCGACGGTCCACACGAACATCCCGAAGCCGAGCTCCATGAACTCCTCGGCGAGCTGACGGCGGGCGAAGAAGCCGCGCTCGGAGGGGTTGTAGCCGATGACTTCGAGGGCGTGCGCGAGCTCGACGTCGCCGTCGCGCGGCATGAGGCGCAGCAGGCAGCGCGGGACCATGGGGATGAGGTCACGGGCGGCCTCGAGGGTGCGCACGGAGAAGCTCTGGATGATGATCCGGTCGGCCATCCCGGTCTCAATGATGTCCGCGGCGACCTGGGACACCGCCCCCGGGGACCAGTCGTCCTTGAATTCGAGGAGGAGCCTGCCGCCGTGCTCGGCGAGGTCGGCGAGCAGGGTCCGCAGCTTCGGCACCCGCTGGCCGGCGAAACCGGGCCCCAGCCAGGACCCGGCATCGGCGAGCGAGATCCGCTCGTCGCTCATCTGCGCGATCGTGCCGGTGGCGGTCGTCGTGCGGTTGAGGGTCGAGTCGTGGAGCACCATCGGGGTGCCGTCCCCGCTGATCCCGAGGTCGACCTCGATGAAGTCGCAGCCGATCGCCCGAGCCGCGTCGACCGCGGCCAGGGTGTTCTCCGGCGCGGCACCCGAGTAGCCGCGGTGGGCGATGACCCAGGGCCGGTCGTCCCGGCCCGGTGCCGCGGCCACCCGCTGTGCGCGGAGGTACTCGGCGAATCTCAACTGTGGCCCCGGAGCACCTGGCCGAGCCGCGCGTAGCCCTCCACCGCGATGGCCCGCCACAGGTGCGAGGCCGTGATCGGGTCGGTCTCCATCATCTTCTCGATCGCGTCCTTGGGCAGGAGCTTGATCTCCGTGTCGGTCACGGCCTTGACGGTGAAGGGCTGCTTGAAGTGGTCGTTGAGGGAGAGCTCCCCGAACGACATGCCCGCGGTGAGGATCGACACGACCTCCCGGCCGCGGTCGGCCGGGGAGAGGGTGTGGACCGTGCCCGAGGTGATGAAGCGGATCCCGTCGAACTTCTGCCCGATCCGGCGGATGACGTCGCCGGCGGCGTACTCCTCGTCGACGAGGTGCTCGGCGATCTTCTCCCGGAACTCGGGGTCGATCGAGCCGATGAGGGTGGGGCGGTCGGCCTCCTCGTCGGGGAAGCAGTCCGCGTCGCCGTACTCCTCGAGGATCCGGTTCTCCGCCCAGGTCAGCGCCTCGTTGCGGGAGCCGAAGATCTCGACGTCCATCTCCACCGGGACCATGAGCTCGCTGAGCCGGTCGTCGGGGTCGACGAGGCCGAGGGCGACCCCGACCTCGTCGAGCGCGCGCGCCATGCGCGACAGCTGGCGCACGGACACCTCGGCGATGTCGTCGGCGCGGCTGAGGTCGAGGACGATGCACTCGGTGTCGTCGCCGAACTTCGCGACCTCGCGGGAGAGCACCTCCGCACCGGAGAACAGCAGGTCACCCATGACCTCGACGACGTGCGCCTGGTGGCCGTGCTCGGCGAGCACCTTCTCAGCGGCCTCGGGGCGACGGGTGGTCGACGGGGTCTTGTCGATCGTCTCGTTCGAGCGGATGGTCGACAGCCCGGCCTTCGAGGTGCGGACGAAGTGGAGCTCGAGATCGCTCGAGATCTGCCGGTGCGCGGCGAGCCCGCGCACGCTCGAGCCGTGCTCGTCGAGCGGAGGGGAGAAGGAGGCGAGGCCCAGCTGGCCGGGGAGCACGGAGATGATGCCGCCGCCCACGCCGCTCTTGGCGGGCAGGCCGACGCTCGCCACCCAGTCGCCGGAGTCGTCGTACATGCCGCAGGTGAGCATGACGGAGAGCACCCGCTCCACGACACGGGTGTCGAACACCCGCTCCTGGGTCACCGGGTTGACGCCGAGATTGGCCAGCGTGGCGGCCATGACGGAGAGGTCCCGGGCGGTCACCGCGATCGCGCACTGCTTGGTGTAGTCGTCGTGCGCCGGGTTCGGATCGCCCTCGAGGATGCCCCAGGAGGAGAGGAACCAGGTGAGGCCGCGGTTGTGGGCGCTGCCCTGGCTGTCCTGCGAGTGGACGTCCTCGTCCATCTCGAGCTCGCGGCCGGCGCACGCGGACATCACGGTGAGGATCTTGTCGAACACGGTCCTGCCGCGCTCGGGGAGGATCTGGCCGGTCGCGGCGATCGCGCCGATGTTGATGAGCGCGTTCTTCGGCCGGCCGCTGCCGGACTCCGAGGACAGGTCCGCGAAGGACGAGCCGGAGGGCTCGACGTCGATCTTCGAGTCCATGTAGGCGAAGCCCCGGTCCTGCAGCGCGATCGCGTAGCAGAAGACCTTCGAGATCGACTGGATCGCGAAGGGCACCTCGGCATCGCCGGCCGTGTAGGTGAAGCCGTCGGACGTCGTCATCGCCAGCCCGCACAGGTTGGGGTCCTGGGAGGCGAGCACGGCGTTCGGCGATTTCGTGGACCCGCCGCGGATGTCGAGGAGGCTCTCGTGGACGGTGTCGAGGTATCTCTGGATGGGTGCGTGCATACGGCCACACTATCGGAATCGCGCGCGGGCGCGAGTCGGCGTCCGGCCGGGCGCGGACCGCACGCGAGCGGGGCGCTGCGGGCGTGGCCGTGCGGGCGGGTGAGGGGGCCGGGCCGCCCCTCGGCGGCGGACGACGACGGCCCCGGTCCGGTGTCTCCACCGGGCCGGGGCCGTCCGAGCTGTGGCAGGTATAGGATTCGAACCTATGAAGGCGAAGCCGTCTGATTTACAGTCAGATCCCTTTGGCCGCTCGGGCAACCTGCCAATGCTGCGCGCCCGCCGATTCCTCGCCGAGCACCTATGGAAGAATACTAGGCCCTCCCGGAAAACGCCAAACCGCGCCCACTAGACTGGCCGTCGACCGACATCCCCCATCGCGAGGAGCAGCAATGGCCAGTGATTCATCGTTCGACATCGTGTCCAAGGTGGACCGGCAGGAGGCCGACAACGCGCTCAACCAGGCGGCCAAGGAGATCGGTTCCCGCTACGACTTCAAGGGCACCGAGGCCTCGATCGAGTGGTCCGGCGAGAAGGTCCTCATGAAGGCGGTGAGCGAGGACCGCGTCAAGGCCGTCCTCGACGTCTTCCAGTCGAAGCTCGTCAAGCGCGGCATCTCGCTCAAGTCGCTCGACACCGGCGAGCCGTTCCCCTCCGGCAAGGAGTTCCGGATCGAGGGGAGCCTCAAGGAGGGCATCGACCAGGAGAACGCGAAGAAGATCTCCAAGACGATCCGCGACGAGGGGCCCAAGGGCGTCAAGGCCCAGATCCAGGGCGACGAGCTGCGCGTGAGCTCGAAGAAGCGCGACGACCTCCAGGCCGTCATCGCCCTCCTCAAGGGCAAGGACCTCGACGTCGATCTCCAGTTCACCAACTACCGCTGAGCCGGACCGCCGCCGAGGCGCGGGCTCGGACCCGTCGGGGCCGGGACGAGGATTCCTCGTCCCGGCCCTGTCATGTTCCGGTGCGGTGCCGTGCGGTGCTGAGTCCGACTCAGCCGACGGTCTCGTCGGCGGCGACGACGGCCCGGCGCGCCTCGGCGAGCATCGCCTCGCGCGTGGCGATCTTGATGCGCTCGCGCCCGTGGGGCTCGCCGAGCGCCTTCTCCGCCGCCTCGAGGAGGTGGTAGCCCTCCCAGTCGACGAAGTCGACAGACTTCGAGCGGAGCAGCTCGATGATCGCGTCCTCGGTGGGCGCCTCGGGCTCGGGCAGGCCGCCGGCGGCGCGGTCGGCGATGAGGTGGGTGATCGTCTCGAGCGCGTCGCCCTTGGTGTGGCCGATGAGGCCGACGGGCCCGCGCTTGATCCACCCGGTGGCGTAGACGCCGGGCAGCACGGGGGCCTCGGCGGCGTCGGCCTGGCGCAGGGTGTCCGCGACCCGTCCCTCGTGGTTGGGGATGACGCCGCGCCGGTCGTCGAACGGCAGCTGGGGCAGGGCGGTGCCGAAGTAGCCGACCGCCCGGTAGACGGCGTCCATCGGCCAGTCGGTGAACTCGCCGGTGCCGGTCACGCCGCCGCTGCCGTCGAGCTCCTGGCGCTCGGTGCGCAGGCCGGTCACGCCCGTGTCGCCGAGCACCGCGACGGGCGCGTGGAGGAAGTGCAGGTGGAGACGGCGCGGGGCGCCGGTGGGTTCGCGCAGGGTGAAGTCGGTGAGCGTCTTCGTCACCTGCTTGACCTGATTGTTCGAATGGATCGTCGCCATCGAGGCCTCGTCGAACTCGAAGTCCTCCGGGTACACGATGATGTCGACGTCCTTGACGTGACCGAGCTCGCGGAGCTCGAGCGGCGTGAACTTCGCCTGCGCGGGACCGCGCCGGCCGAACACGTGGACATCGGTGACCCGCGACTGCTTGAGACCTTCGTACACGTGGTCCGGGATCTCGGTGCTGAGCATGTCGTCGGCCTGCTTGGCGAGCACGCGCGCGACGTCGAGGGCGACGTTGCCGTTGCCGATCACCGCGACGCGCTCGGCGTCGAGCGGCCAGGTCTGCGGCACGTCGGGGTGCGCGTCGTACCAGTTGACGAAGTCCGCCGCCCCGTAGGACCGGTCGAGGTCGACGCCCGGGATGTCGAGCTTGGCGTCGATGAAGCACCCGGTCGAGAAGATCACCGCGTCGTAGTGGCGCTGGAGCTCCTCGCGCGTGATGTCCGTGCCGTACTCGACGTTCGCGAACAGCCGGATGTCGCCGCGGTCGAGGACCTTGATGAGTGCGTTGATGATGCCTTTGATGCGCGGGTGGTCGGGTGCCACGCCGTAGCGCACGAGTCCGAAGGGGGCCGGGAGCCGTTCGAAGAGATCGATGCTGACGTCGAAGTCCCGTTCGGCCTTGGTGAGGAGGTCGGCCGCGTAGATCCCTGCTGGACCTGCGCCGATGATGGCCACCCGGAGGGGACGTGTCATTCTCACAACCTTTCGTTTCGGTCAGCCACCCAGTCTAGTGAGGGCGCGGAATCGGGGCGAACCGAAGTGTCCGAAATCACCGAAGTCACAGCACACTGTGCAGATAGTCACTAGACTGCCGATGTGAATGACCCAGAGATCCCGGACGACGAGTCCGCACGGCGCAGAGCGGGCCTCATCCTCGGACTCTCGGGGTACCTGTTCTGGGGCGGGATGCCGCTGATCTTCGCCGCCGCCCAGCCGGCCGGCCCGGTCGAGATCCTCGCCCACCGGATCGTGTGGTCGCTCGTCACCTGCGTCCTCCTCCTCACCGCCGCCCGCGGCTACGGCCGGGTCCTCACGGCGTTCCGGAACCGCGGTGTGTTCTGGACGCTGGCGCTGGCGAGCTTCGTCGTCGCGATCAACTGGTTCGGGTTCCTGCTCGGCGTGCAGCTCGAACGCGTCATCGAGATCTCGCTCGGCTACTTCTTCAATCCGCTCGTCACCGTGTTCCTCGGTGTGGTGTTCCTCGGCGAGAAGCTCCGACCTCTCCAGTGGGTCGCGATGGCCGTGGGCACGATCGCCGTCGTCGTCATCGCGGTGGGCTACGGCCAGGTGCCGTGGCTGGCGCTGCTTGTGTCGTTCTCCTTCGGCCTCTACGGACTCATCAAGAACAAGGTCGGCGGGCGGGTCGGCGCGCTCGAGGGGCTCACCGTCGAGTCCACCGTGCTCACCCCGTTCGCGCTCGCCGCCATCGCCTGGTTCGTGCTCAGCGGGAACTCGCACTTCGGCACCGAGGGGGTGGGCCACACGCTCATCATGCTCTCGCTCGGGCCGGTGACCGCGATCCCGCTCATCCTGTTCGGGGCGGCGACCCGCCGGGTGCCGCTGTCCTGGGTGGGGATGATGCAGTACATCACCCCGACGATGCAGTTCATCCTCGGCGTCACCGTGCTCGGGGAGGAGATGTCGACCGCCCGCTGGATCGGCTTCTTCATCATCTGGTCCGCGGTCGCGATCCTCACCGTGGACATGGTCCGCGCCTCCCGCCGCCGCCCCCGCCGCTGAAGCGCGGGGCCAGCCGAGGCGCGGAGCCGGCTGAAGCGCAGGCCGGGATCAGGCGCCGGGTCGGCGGACAGGCGCGACGACAGGGGCCTCGGGCGTTCCGGGGACACTCCAGTGTGGTCGCGGGCGTTCCGCGGTCACCTCAGTGCGGATACCCGAGGGTAACCGCACTGGATCGACCTGGGAAAGCAGAGCCGAGTGAAGCGCAGGGCCGGGTGCACCCCTGCGGGATCAGGCGACGCGGGTGACGGCGGAGCGGGCGAACTCGACGAGCCCGTCCTTGACCTCGCCGTCGGGCACCGGGGCGAGCGCGGCCACCGCGTCCTCGGCCCACGCCTCGGCGGCGCGCCGGGCCCGGGCAGTGGCGGGGTGCGCGACGAGGGCCTGCCGGGCGCGCTCGAGCGCGGCGTCCGAGCCCAGGTCCTCCTCGAGCAGCGCGACGACCTCACGGGCGAAGGCGTCACCGGCCCGGGCGTCCTGCCGGACGTAGAGGACGGGCAGGGTCGCCACGCCCTCGCGCAGGTCGGTGCCCGGAGTCTTGCCGGACTTCGCACCGTCGGACACGAGGTCGATGAGGTCGTCGGCGAGCTGGAACGCCACCCCGACCTTCTCCCCGTACTCCCGCAGCGGGGCGATGAGCTCGCCCGGGGCGTCGGAGTAGCGCAGCCCGAACTCGCCGGCGGCCGCGATGAGGGACCCGGTCTTGTCGCCGAGCACCTCGAGGTAGTGGTCGATCGGGTCGATGCCGTCGGCGGGCCCGGTGAACTCGTGGAGCTGGCCGAGCACGAGGCGCTCGAAGGTCTCCGCCTGCAGCCGCACCGCGGCCGTCCCCATCTGCGAGGTCAGCAGGGAGGCGCGGGCGAACAGCAGGTCGCCGGTGAGGATCGCGACGCTGTTGCCCCACACCGTGTGGGCGGCGGGCGCTCCGCGGCGCATCGGCGCATCGTCCATGACGTCGTCGTGGTAGAGGGTGGCGAGGTGGATGAGCTCGACGGCGGCCGCGGCCCGGTCGATGTCGACCCGGTCGGACTCCCCGAACTCCGCGGCGAGCAGCACGAGCAGCGGGCGCACCCGCTTGCCGCCGGCGCGCAGCAGGTGGTGGCAGGCCTCGTCGGGCAGCGCGCTCGCCTGCTCGACGACCGCGTCGAGGAGCGATTCGATCCGCACCAGTCGGTCCGCCAGCCGCTCCGCGAGCGCGGAGTCGGCCTGCACGAACGCCGCCGGGGTCAGCGGCCGCGCCTCGCGCGTGCCGTGCTCCACCGGGGTGGGCGAGGTCTCGGCGGCGTTCGTCATGTCCTCTTCAATCGTCCTCAGGGGCTCGGGCGCCGCGCGCTGTGGGGCGCGGCGCTCAGTCATCGCTTCGCTGCTCAGTCATTGCTGGTCGCGGGGACCACGGTCGTCAGAGCGGTGATGAGGCGATCGTACAGATCGCGCTCGCGCACCGCCGAGTCCTGATACAGATTGGCCAAGAGCTTGACGACGAAACGCATCAGGGTGTCGACACTCATACCGTACTTGATCCCCAGCGCCATGATCTCGGGCCTGCCGATGAGCGCGGCGAACACCCGGCCGAGCGTGAAATAGCTCCCGAGGTGTCCGCGCACGAGCGCCGGGTACTCCGCGAGCTTCTCCCGCCGGATCCGCTCCGGGTACCGGGCGTAGGTGGCGACGACCTCGGCGGCGAGCCGGGAGCTGAGCATCGCGTAGTCGATGCCCTCCCCGTTGAACGGGTTGACCATCCCGGCGGCGTCCCCGACGAGCAGCACGCCCTGCTTGAGGTGCGGGGTGCGGTTGAAGGCCATCGGCAGGGCGGCGCTGCGCACGGGCTCGAGCCGCGTCTCCTCCCCGATCGACCACTCCTCGCCCATCGCGGCGATCCAGTCGCGGAGCACCGCCCGGTAGTCGACCTTCCCGAACTGGGGCGAGGTGTCGAGGATGCCGAGGCCCACGTTGACGGTGCCGTCGCCCATGGGGAACAGCCAGCCGTAGCCGGGCATCGGCTCGCCGAGCGCACCGGCGTCGGTGCGGGCGCGCAGCTCGAGCCAGCTCTCGAGGTAGGCCTCGGAGTGCCGCGGGGAGGAGTGGTAGGTGCGCACGGCCACGCCGATCGGCCGGTCGTCGCGCTTCTCGATGCCGAGCGCGATCGCCATCCGCGCGGACACCCCGTCGGCGGCGATCACGGTGGGCGCCCGGAACAGCGCCTCGGGCCCGACCTTGCGACCGCGGTGGTCAGTCCCGGTCGCCTTGATCCCGCGCACCCAGCCGTCGGCGCCGAACACCGGCTCCGAGGCGTGGACCTGCTCGAACAGACGCGCGCCGCAGGCCTGGGCGTGGCGGGCGAGCTCCTCGTCGAGGCGCGAGCGGGCGCGGGTGAGCCCGTAGGACGGGACTCCCTGGACCTCGGGCCAGTCGATCTCGAGCCGGTGGCCGCCGCCGATGAGCCGCAGCCCCCGGTTGCGGTGCCAGCCGGACGCCTCCGGGGTCGCGAATCCCAGGTGATCGAGCTCCTGGACGGCGCGCGGGGTCAGGGCGTCGCCGCACACCTTGTCGCGCGGGAAGGACGACTTCTCGAGGACGACGACCTCGAGCCCGGCGCGGGCGAGGTGCGCCGCGGCCGTCGAGCCAGCCGGTCCGGCGCCGACGACGATGACGTCGGCGTCGATGGTGGTGGTCATGCACCCGGCTCCGGGCGGGCGTCCGCGGCCTCGACTGCGAGCCGGACCTCGACGTCGTGGTCGCCGTCGGAGGCGCTGTCGCGGGCAGGGGCGTCGTCGGAACCGCCGCGGGTGCCGGTATCGCCGGCGTCGGTGCGGGAGGCGGATGGTGCGCCGGCGTCGGTGCGGGATCCGTCGGAGTCGCCGCGGGCAGCGGACGGTGCGGCGGGCGCCTCGGCCCCGGTCTGCGGCTTGAGCGCGTGGTGGACGGCGACGATCCCGCCGGTGAGGTTGCGGTACTTCACCTGGTCGAATCCGGCGTCGCGGATGAGATGGGCCAGCGTCACCTGGTCGGGCCACTCGCGGATGCTCTCGGCGAGGTAGACGTAGGCGTCGGGGTTCGAGCTCACGGCGCGGGCGATCGCCGGCAGCGCGGCCATGATGTATTCCGAGTACACGGTGTGCAGCGGCGCGGACTCGAGGGTGGAGAACTCGGCGATGACGAGGCGGCCGCCGGGCTTGAGGACGCGGAGCATCTCGTGGAGGGCGAGCTCCGGGTGCTGCACGTTGCGCAGGCCGTAGGTGATCGTCACGGCGTCGAAGGAACCGTCGTCGAACGGCAGGTCGGTGGCGTCGGCGTAGACGAACTCGATCCCCGGGTGCTTCTGCCGGCCGACGTCGAGCATCCCCTCGGAGATGTCCCCGGCGACCACCTGGGCGCCGGCGCGCCGGAGCGGCACGGAGGACACCCCGGTGCCGGCGGCGAGGTCGAGGATCCGGTCGCCGGGCCGCGGGTCCACGGACTTCGTGATCTCCCGTCGCCACAGTCGGGCGAGACCGAAGGTCATCGCATCGTTGGTGATGTCGTAGCGCCGAGCGACGCCGTCGAACATCGACGCCATATCGGTCTTCTGCTTGTCGAGCCGCGCGCGAGTCATGCGTCCCATGGTCTCAAGGGAGCGCACCCGCGCGCCAATCGGCGTCCCGGCCGATCGGCGTCCCGGTTAGGATCGAGGGCGATGAAGACCTTCGACGTCACCGCCGGCATGCCGGCCCCGGCACCCGGGTTCGCGGTGCGCTCGTGGTTCATCGACGGCGTGAGCCCGCAGGCTCCCCGACCGTTCGTGCAGGGCCTGCCGGCGAGCCCCCAGGAGTTCCTCGCCCAGCTCCCGCCATCGGGCTTCAGCTGCTGGGTGCGCGGCACCGCGGGTCTCGTGGGGATCGGCCGGGCGCTGCGCATGCGCGCCGCCGGGCCGGACCGCTTCGATGCGCTGTCCGCGGCCTGGCAGGAGATCGCCGCCGCGGCCGAGGTCGACAACGAGGTCGGGCTGCCGGGCTCCGGGCTCATCGGGTTCGCCGCGCTCGCCTTCTCCGCACACTCGGCGACCGCCTCGGTCATCGACATCCCGCGCTTCGTCATGGGCCGCCGCGACGGCCGGGTGTGGCTGACCGCCGTGACCACGCCCGGGGATCCCGAGGACGCCGGCGGCCTCGCGCTCTCCCACACGCCGCTCGCTCCCCCGCGCGCTCCGCGGACCCGGCCGGGCCATGTCACCCCGGAGGACTACGTCGAGATCGTCGCCCGGGCCGTCGAGCGCCTCCGCGCCGAGGCGGGCACGGGAGCCGGAGCCGAGGCGGGAGCGGCCGGCGCACCGGGCACACCGGCCGGGGCGGGCGCCTCGACCGGGGGCGGCACGTCCGCCGGAGCCGGGCCCGCGGCCGGGGAGCCGCTCGGCAAGGTCGTGCTCGCGCGCGACGAGGTCGTCGAGACCGACGAGGAGATCGATGTGCGCGCCGTGCTCGGCCGCCTCAACTCCGCCTACCCGACCTGCTGGACGTTCGACGTCGCCGGGCTCGTGGGCGCCACGCCGGAGCTCCTCATCGGCGTCACCGACGGGCAGGTGACCTCCCGGGTGCTCGCCGGCACCTATCAGGTGCAGGGCGATCCGGCTGAGGAGATCGCCGCCGCCCGCGCCCAGCTGGGCTCCGCGAAGGACTCGAGCGAGCACGCCTTCGCGATCGATTCGCTCGCCGCGAGCCTGTCGACGGTGAGCGAGGACCTCCACGTCGACGCCGAGCCCCATCTGCTCCAGCTCGCCACCGTCATCCACCTCGCCTCCGACGCCCACGGCACGCTGCGCCGGGGCGATCACGGCTGCCCGACCGCGCTCGAGGTCGCCCGGGCGGTCCACCCGACCGCGGCGGTCGGCGGCTTCCCCAAGGACCGGGCGATCGAGGTCATCGAAGAGCTCGAGGACGCGGACCGGGGCCGCTTCGCCGGGCCCGTGGGCTGGATCGACGAGCGCGGCAACGGCCAGTTCGGGATCGCTCTGCGCTGCGGTCAGCTCGAGGCGCCGAACCGGATCAGGCTGTTCGCCGGCGCCGGGATCATGCCCGATTCCGACCCGGCCTCCGAGCTCGCCGAGACCGAGGCGAAGCTCGC
The DNA here is from genome assembly GCF_039541555.1 of Brevibacterium pityocampae. Lineage (NCBI taxonomy): Bacteria > Bacillati > Actinomycetota > Actinomycetes > Micrococcales > Brevibacteriaceae > Brevibacterium > Brevibacterium pityocampae. The sequence continues at coordinate 127,251 of NZ_BAABGL010000003.1, forward strand.
CCCGATGAAGCGCGCGCTCGGGGTCGAGCGCTGAGGGCGCCGGCTCAGCCCAGCACCGGGACGATCGGGATCTCGTAGACCCCCGGCTCGCCGGCCGCCACAGCCGCACCGACCTCCGCTGTCGTCCGGCACACCGCGTAGGGCCACCCGTAGCCGCGGGCGAGCTCGGCGAAGGTCCGGCCGTGCGCGGTGGCGAAGAAGCGCGGGAAGTGCACCGCGAGGTGCGGCCGGCCGTGCTCGAGGCCGGCGAAGATCGCGCCCCCGTCATCGTTGAGGACGAAGATCTGCACCGGCGGCAGCGGCTCCTCGGACTCGCGGAGCAGACCGCCGATGCCGTGGAGGAGCGACACGTCGCCGAGCAGCAGCCGCACCGGGCGTCCGCTGCCGGCGGCGAAGCCGATCGCGGTGGAGACGAGCCCGTCGATCCCCGCGAGCCCACGGGAGGCGAACACCTCCACCGGCGCTCCGGGGGCCAGCACCCGGTCGAGGTAGCGCACCGCGTTCGAGCTCCCGATGTACACCGTGCCCGGGGCACCTGCGACCGCCGCGGCGGCGGCCTCGCCGGTGAGCGGGGCCGAGCCGTCGAGGTGGGCAGGGTCGTCCAGGTGGGCGGGATCGTCCAGGTGGGCGGGGCCGTCGTCGAGGTCTGCGTGCGGTGTGCCGCCCCGAGCCGCCGGCGGGGCGGAGTGCTCATCGGGCTGGACCGTGCGTGCCGCGTCGAGCCAGGCGGCGGTCCAGGCGTCGCGGCCGGTGGGCACCTCGGGCAGGGCCTGGGCGAGTGCGGCCTGCCATTCCTCTGCGGCCACCTGGTCGAGGTCGGGCTGCACGCGGTGCACCCGCAGCCCGGGGCGGGCGAGGAGCCGCTGGTCCTGGCGGGACAGCGTCGGCTTGCCGAGCACGATGAGATCGGTGATGCGCTCGACGAGGTCGCCGCGGGCATCGAGGACGCGCGTGTGATCCGTGACGAGGTGCGGCGAGCGCAGGAGCGGGGAGGACGGTTCGGCGAGCACCGGCACCCGGAACTCCGCGAGGAGCCCGCCGAGGCGCTCCGCCGACAGCCCGAAGGCATCCCCGCCGAGCGCCGCGACCTCACCGGCGAGCGCGGGCAGGACCGTGCGGACGAAGGCGGAGTCGAGCGGCACCGGCTCGCGCTCGAGGCGCGCCTTCGATCCCCACCAGGCGTCCGGATCCGCGGCGTCCGGGACCAGCGGCACGTCGAACTGGACGTTGAGCTGGACGGGGCCGGGCGGGCGGCCCCCGGCGAATCCCTCGCCCATGCTCAGCCGCACTGCGGTGGCCGCGACGTCCGCGGCGAGCGCCGCGGCATCCGGGCCGGCGGTGAGGTCGAAGCGCTCGCGCACGTCGCTGAGTACGAGCGACTGGTCGTCGATCGTCTGGTTGGCGCCGGTCGCGCGGAGGCGGGCAGGCCGGTCGGCGGTGAGGGCGAGCAGCGGGAGGCAGCCGTAGGACGCCTCGAGCACGGCGGGGTGGAGGTTGGCGACGGCGCTGCCGGAGGTCGTCACCACGGCGACCGGCCGGTCGGTCCCGGCGGCCCGCCGGCCCTTGGCGATGCCGAGGGCGAGGAAGCCGGCCTCGCGCTCATCGATGCGCACCCGGACGTCGAGGAGCCCGGCGGCGGCCGCCTCGGCGACGGCGTAGGTGAGCGGGGCGGACCGCGAACCCGGGGAGACGACGACGTCGCGCACCCCGGCGGCGAGCAGGGCTGAGACGAGGGCGCGGGCGGTCGCGGTGGAGGTGTTCATCGCCTCGATTCAATCATGGGGCGCAGCGATCATGCGGCGGATTCCGAGCGTGCTCTCCGGATTCTCCGGGTGGTCCGTTCACCTTCGGGAGGTATATTCGCAACCCCGCGTCCATCTCCGCCCTCCGATTCCCCCGATCTCCCGCGCGAAGCGCTGCGGACCGCGCGCTTGGTCGGCCGCGCACCTGCCGGCCGTGCGCCGCCCCGCACCCTCCGACCGGCAGAACCCAGAACCCAGAACTCAGAACCCCACGTTCCACCTCGAGGATCCTCCATGAACTCCCGCTCCCTCATGCTCTCCGTCGGCGCCCGCTTCGTGCGGGTACTCACCGCTGCCCGCACCCGCGCCGGGGAATTCCCCGGCCGCAACCAGACCCTGAGCTTCCTCGGACCCGAGCCCACGGGCGAGGCGGCGGCGACCTTCCATGTGCGGGAGAAGCGCAAGCTGTCGGCCCGGCTGCGCGAGTTCTTCGTCTACTCTCCGGCGCTCGGGCGCACCGTGGGCGTGCGCGTGCTCCTGCCCGGCCGGCCGAGCGAGGTCGCCGACGTCATCTACCTGTTCCACGGCGGCGGGGACGACTTCCGGTCGTGGACCGACCTCGGCGCCGCCGAGCAGCTCACGGCGGACAGCCCGTACCTCGTCGTCATGCCCGATGCCGGCGCCGCCTCGTACTCCCGCCACACGATCGGCGGCGGCGAGCGCACGGAGACCACCCTCGACTGGCCGACCTTCCACACCGCGGAGCTGCCCGCCTTCATCGCCGACCGCTACTCGGTGAACTCGGAGCGCTCCGGGGCGCTGCTCGCCGGCCTGTCGATGGGCGGGTACGGGGCGATGAAGTACGCCGCCCAGCACCCCGACCGCTACTGCGCGGCCGCCGCGTTCTCCTCCCCGCTCGACCCGCTCTCCGCGGTGCCGCTGTTCGACATCATCGCGCTGCGCGAAGGCGGGGCCGCGAAGTCGCTGTTCGGCGACCCCAAGCGGGATCTCGCCGAATGGCAGGCGAACTCGCCGATGAGCCTGGCGCCCAACCTCGCCGGCACCGACCTGTGGTTCACCGCCGGCTCCGGCACTCCGCATGCGGACGACGAGGACGAGGATCACGTCGACGTCCTCGAGGCCACGGTCAACCAGCACGGGCTGAAGTTCCACGAGCGCCTCACCGCGCTCGGGATCGACCACACCTGGTCGCCGCGCGCCACCGGCCTCCACAACTGGTTCGCCTGGCAGCGGGAGCTCGCCGAATGGCTCGCCGCGCTCGACGATCCCAGCCGGCGGGGCACCTCGGCGGCGGGCGGCGGGCTGCCGGGGCTGCGCGACGAGCAGCCGGTGGCTGCGGGCGCGCGGGGCGTGCACGACGGCGCGGCCTTCACCTACGTCACCGGGGAGCCGGTGTTCGCCGTGCACGGCTGGGATGTGGCGATCTCGCGGCGGCGCGCCCAGCTCGTCACCTTCGCCGAGGTCACCCCGGCGTCCTTCACGCTCAACGGCGCGGGCACCTTCCGCGTGCGCACGCCGGCGCTCTACCACCCCGGGCAGCGCTACCGGATCGCGATCTCCTCGCCGCTGGCGGAGAACGTCTACGATCTCGCCGCCGACGCGGACGGGCGCCTCGAGCTCACCGGCCGGATGGCCGGCGCGCTCCACGACCCGATCGTCCCCGGCAAGCGCACCCGCCACTTCCGCACCTGGGGCCAGGACGCACTCACCACGGTGAGCATCACCCCGCTGGACTCGCCCGAGGACGCGACGGGCGCCGATGCGGCAGCCGGTACGGGCTCCGGCATGGGCACGGGCTCGCGCTCCGGCGCGGAGGCGTTCCCGGGTCCGGTCAGTGCGGAGAGGTCCGCAGATGGTCCCAGCAGCGCTGCAGCCGATCCGTCCACCAGCGCACCCGGTCCGGAGCCGCGGCGAGCGCGCTGAGCCGCTCCTCCGCGGGCGTCACCCGGCCGACCGGCAGCACCCCGCCCGCGGCGCGCAGCGGCGGGTCCGCGACGTCGGAGCGGAACAGGGCGCTCGTTCCCAGCCCGCACGCGGGGATGCCCTCTCCCGGCCGGGCGCTCGCGGGCAGGCTCGCGGCGAGCGCGACTCCGGCGCTCAGCCCCACCGAGGTGTCGAGCGCCGACGACACCACCGCCGGCAGCCCCGAAGCCCCGATGACGTTGAGCGCGGCGCGCACGCCGCCGAGCGGCTGGACCTTGACGATGATGACGTCGGCGGCGCCGAGCGCTGCGACCCGCAGCGGATCCGAGGCCTTGCGGATCGATTCGTCCGCAGCGATCCGGATCCCCAGGCCCGCGCGGTCCACGTCCGCGCGGACCCGGGCCAGGTCCTCGACGTCCATCACCGGCTGCTCGATGTAGTCGAGCTCGAACCGGGAGAACGTCCGCAGCGCGGTGCGCGCCTCGGCCACGGTGTAGCGGCCGTTGGCGTCGAGGCGCACCTGCGCTCCGGGAGCCGCGGTGCGCAGCGCCTCGATGCGGGCACAGTCCTCGGCCAGCGAGTCGAGGCCGTGCTCGGCGACCTTGATCTTGAAGGTGCAGACACCGGAGTAGCGGGCGGCGACCTCGGCGACGGATCCCGGTGGGCAGGCGGGGATCGTGCCGTTGACGGGCACCGCGTCGACCTGCGGGGGCGGCGGCTCGGTGCAGGCGTGCTCGAGGGCGGCGGCGAGCCAGCGGGACGCCTCGGGCACCGCGTACTCCACGAACGGGGAGAACTCCGCCCAGCCGGCCGGGCCCTCGACGAGCATCGCCTCACGGGTGGTGATGCCGCGGAAGCGGGTGACCATCGGCAGGGACAGGACGGCGATCCGGGAGAACACCTCGCGCGGGTCCGCGGGCAGCGCGGCGAAGGCGATGTTCGCCCCCGGAGTGTGGGACTTTCGGCTTCGAGTGGTGGCAACAGCACCACCACCGATCGCCGAATCCCCCACACTTCGACCGGGGTGTCCAGCGCTGCCGTCGCGTGTGGTCATGCCCCCATGCTAGGGCGCACCGGTGGGACACTGTCTCACGGCCCGGCGAGCCGCCGATATGCTGGGGCCCATGACCGAGACCAGCACCGTGTCCGAGATCTTCGACCCGAGCGCCTGGCGGGAGGTGCCCGGATTCGACTTCACGGACATCACCTACCACCGTGCCCTCGACCCCGACGGCAGCGATCTGGGATGCGTCCGGATCGCCTTCGACCGGCCCGAGGTGCGCAACGCCTTCCGACCGCACACCGTCGACGAGCTCTACCGCGCGCTCGACCACGCGCGCCAGACCCCGGACGTCGGCTGCGTGCTCCTCACCGGCAACGGGCCCAGCCCCAAGGACGGCGGCTGGGCGTTCTGCTCCGGCGGGGACCAGCGGATCCGCGGCCGCTCCGGGTACCAGTACGCGAGCGGTGACACCGCGGAGACCGTCGACCCGGCGCGCGCCGGCCGCCTCCACATCCTCGAGGTGCAGCGGCTCATCCGGATGATGCCCAAGGTCGTCATCGCGGTGGTGCCCGGCTGGGCGGCCGGCGGCGGACACAGCCTCCACGTCGTGTGCGACATGACGATCGCCTCCCGCGAGCACGCGCGCTTCAAGCAGACCGATGCGGACGTCGGATCCTACGACGCCGGCTACGGCTCCGCCTATCTCGCGAAGATGGTGGGGCAGAAGAAGGCGCGAGAGATCTTCTTCCTCGGCCGCACCTACTCCGCTCAGGACATGGCGGACATGGGGGCGGTCAACGAGGTCGTCGACCACGCCGAGCTCGAGACCGCGGCCCTGACCATGGCGCGCGAGATCCTCGGCAAGTCGCCCAATGCGCAGCGCATGCTCAAGTTCGCGTTCAACCTCGTCGACGACGGGCTCGTCGGCCAGCAGGTGTTCGCCGGCGAGGCGACCCGCCTGGGCTACATGACCGACGAGGCGGTCGAGGGCCGCGACGCCTTCCTCGAGAAGCGCGACCCCGACTGGTCGCCCTACCCCTGGTACTACTGAGCCCGGTGGGCGGGTTGAGCGGAGCCGGGGCCCCGGACGCAGCCGAGGCTCGGAGCACGGGAACATCGAGCGCGGGGCCGGCAGCGGACGCGGGGCCGGCCAGCACGGGGCCGGCCAGCACGGGGCCGGCGGCGGACGCATCTGGTGAGCGGAACGCACCCTCGCCGCAGGCCACCCTGGCCGTGCTCCGGCGTGCCCTCGCCGGCGAGGTCGCCGTCGTCCTCCCCCGTGACCGCGGCGGAGAGCTCCGCGTCGTCGACCCGGCGAGCTACGATCCCGCCGGCACCGGGCGCGAGCACCCCGCGCTCGTGCTCTTCACCTCCGGCTCCACAGGCACTCCCAAGGCCGTGGCGCTCTCCGCGGCGGCCCTCACCGCCTCGGCCCGGGCGACCGAGCGGTTCCTCGCCGGGCCCGGTCGCTGGTACCTCACGCTGCCGGACAACCACATCGCCGGGGTGCAGGTGCTCCTGCGCTCGATCCTCGCCGGCACCGAGCCGGTGGTGGCGCAGAGGCGGTTCACCGCCGAGGCGTTCGCCGCCGATGTCGGCCGGATGACGGTGCGGGCCGAAGAGGCTGCGGGAAGCGAGGAATCCGGCGGGCGCAGGAGCCCCGCGGCGCGCACCCCGCTCTACACCTCGCTCGTCCCCACCCAGCTCGCGCGGATCATGGCCGACCCGCGCGCGCAGGACGCCGCCCGCGCCTTCGACGCGATCCTGCTCGGCGGCTCGGCGATCTCGCCGGCGCTGCTCACCGCCGCGCAGGCCGCCGGGCTGCGGATCGTGCGGACCTACGGGATGAGCGAGACCTGCGGTGGCTGCGTGTACGACGGGCACCCCTTCGACGAGGTCGCCGTGACGATCGAGGACGGGCGGGTCGCGCTCGCCGGCCCCGTCGTCGCCGACGGATACCTGCGGGTCGAGGACTCCGACCACGGGCTGCGGCTCATCGCTCTGCCGGATTCGGGCACCGGGTTCGGGCACACCGCGACCGGCGCCCGGTCCTTCCTCACGAGCGACCTCGGCCGACTCGACGCGGGCGTCCTCGAGATCCTCGGCCGCGCCGACGACGTCATCATCACCGGCGGGGAGAACGTCTCCCCGCACGCGGTGGAGAACACCCTGCTCGCCCTGCTCGAGCCGCACGGCATCGCGGAGGTGCTCGTCACCTCCGTCCCGGACCCGGAGTGGGGCGAAGCACTCGTCGCGCTGCTGAGCCCGGCCGCCGGTGCCAGGAGCGGTGACCGCAGAACGGGAGGTGCTGGGACCGGGGTGGACGCCGGGACGGCTCCCGAGGCCACGCCGGGGCCCGGCACGGGAGCCGTGTCCGGGGTGGGCGCCTCGGCGGCGGAACAGCTCACCGAGCAGGTGCGCGACCTCGCGGCGGGCACCCTCCCCCGTCATGCACTGCCGCGCCACGTGTACGCGGTCGACAGTCTGCCGGTGCGTTCGATCGGCAAGCCGGATCGTGCCGCGGCCCGTCGCCTCGCCGGCGAGCTCCTCGGCCCCACCTGAGCGATCCACGGTCGACCGGCACCAGCGGTCACCTCCCGACCGTCGACCTGCCGCTCCTGCACGCGCGCCCGGCGTGTCGTCGATCGGAACCGGCAGGTCGACGGCGATCGGCCGGGGAGCACATGCGCGGGTCAATGGTTATCAACCTGAAACCCACCCGCCCGAGGTCCCTCACCTGCACGTCGGTACCATGAGGACGTCGGTTTTCGTCAGCTGTGAGGAAAGAGGTGCGATGGCCACCATCGCCCAGTGGGCGGAAGGCGCGCGGCTGCGCACCCTGCCGCTCGCGATCGCACCGGTGCTCATCGGCACCGGCGCCGCATTCGGGGCGATCGGCGGGTTCTCCTCGCTCATCATCGGCTCCGTGGATCCGGCCGACCGGCCCGAGCTCGGGATCGGCACCCTGCTGTTCCGGGCGCTGCTCGCCGTCATCGTCTCCCTCGGCCTGCAGATCGGCTCGAACTTCGCCAACGACTACTCCGACGGGATCCGCGGCACCGACGACGTCCGGGTGGGCCCGCAGCGGCTCACCGCCTCGGGCGCGGCCCCGCCCGGAGCCGTCAAGCGGGCGGCGTTCATCTCCTTCGGAGTCGCCGCGCTCGCCGGCATCGTGCTCGTCCTCGTGTCGCAGTCCTGGTGGTTCGTCCCGGTGGGGATCCTCGCGGTGCTCGCCGCGTGGTTCTACACCGGCGGCAGCCACCCCTATGGCTACTACGCGCTCGGAGAGGTGTTCGTCTTCATCTTCTTCGGGCTCGTCGCCACGCTCGGCACCACCTACGTCATGATCCAGCAGCTGCCCCCGGCAGCATGGGCGGGAGCGGTGGCGATCGGCCTGTTCTCGTGCGCCGTGCTCATGGTGAACAACCTCCGCGACATCCCCACCGACTCCGAGGCCAGCAAGACGACGCTCGCGGTGCTGCTCGGCGATGAGCGGGCGCGGGCGGCCTACACCCTGCTCGTCGCTGTCCCGTACCTGCTGCTCCTCGTGCCGATCCTGTCCGGCCACCCGGCGGCGGTCCTCGCCGCGCTCTCGCTCGTGCTCGCGATCGGCCCGCTGCAGACGGTGCTCAGCGGATCCCAGGGCACCGCGCTCATCCCGCCGATCAAGAACACCGGGCTCACGGCCCTGACGTACTCAGCGCTCCTCGCGCTCGGTCTCGCTCTCTGACGGGTCGGTTGCCGGGCGATCGGTGCCGGGCTGGCCGGAGACAGGCAGATCGGTGACCGGGCGGCCGGCAGCAGCAGGGTTCGTCTCCGGACGGTCGGCCGCGGGATGATCTGCGACGTGACCCTCGGCAGCGGGGCGGGCCGATCCACCCTCCTCGACCTGCGCATCCTGCACGGCGCGCGCCTCGGCGGCCTCGCTCGGTGTGCCCTCGTGACCGGAGATGTCCTCGAGCGCGGCGTCCTCGACGGATTCGTCGGAATCCGGGGCGGCGGCGCCGCGGCGGGCGGCCCGGCGCTGCTTCCGCTCGCCGTCCCAGCTCTCCATCGTCGACGTGGCCTTCCGCCGTGCACCGCCGAGCAGCAGGATGCTCAGCAGGGTGGCGATGATGATCGCCGCGAGCGTGCTCAGCAGCGAGATCCCGGCGATCCACCACACGATGCCCACGGTGGCGGCGAGGAGGACGAGGCGGAGGAGGGAGTACACGACGATGTTCTGCATGATGCCTCCGAGTTTAGTGGCTTCCCAGGTCGGTCGATTACGCTGGATGGCATGCCCAGAATCCTCGTCGGAGCGATCGTCCTGTTGACCGCCATCACCCTCTACGGGGTGTTCGACTGTCTGCTGCGCGACCGCGAGCACATCCGGATCATGCCCAAGTGGGCCTGGGCGCTCGTCATCCTGCTCGTGCCGGTGTTCGGCGTCGTCCTCTGGTACGTGTTCGGACGGTCCTCGTTCAAGCCGCGCGCGGAGTCCGGCCCGGTCGCCCCCGACGACGATCCCGAGTTCCTGCGCCGGATCGCCGACGACGTCGAGGCGGAGAAGCGCCGCCGCCGGCACCGCGCCGAGGCCGAGGAGCGCGCCCGTGCGGAGAAGCACGGCACCTCGGCCGCGGGCCGGAGCGAGAAGCGGACCGAGGAGCAGAGTACGGACGCCGACCCGGACAACGGCCCGAGCAGCGGTGCCACCGGTCCCGCGCCCGGCGACGGTCAGGATCCCAAGCCCGGCAGCTGAGCTCCGGAGCAGCAAGCAGCACTTCACCCGACTGCGCGGTATCCCGAATCATGCGCGCAATTGCGCGCCTGGTTTCGGATACCGCGCAGTTCGTTGCGGGAACAGTCACCGTGCCTGCGGCGCCCTATCGACCCGCGACTTCGCCCCGATCCCGACCACGCACTGGCAGGGCTTCGTCCAACCGCGGAGTATCCGGATTCACGCGCGCAATTGCGCGCCTGGTTTCGGATACCGCGCAGTTCGTTGCGGTGGGGCCGGACTCCGCTAGAGGGTTCGGACTCCGCTGCGGTGGGGCCGAACTCCGCCGGAGGGTCCGCCCTCCTCACCCGCCGTGAGATCGCAGAATCTTGCGGTTTCGCTCTCAGGAACCTTCGTGAATTGAGTGCTCAAGCTTCGTGAACTGAGTGCTGGGTCAGATGCCGGAGTAGGAGTGGAGGCCGTCGAAGTAGACGTTGACGATCGCGAAGTTGAACACGAGCGAGGCCATGCCGATGAGGTTGAGGACGGCGACCTTCGTCGGACCCCAACCGCGGGTCGCCCGGGCGTGGAGGTAGGCGGCGTAGATGACCCAGACGACGAAGGTCCAGATCTCCTTGGAGTCCCAGCCCCACGGCCGGCCCCAGGCGAGCTCGGCCCAGATCGCACCGGCGATGAGGGTGAAGGTCCAGGTGATGAAGCCGACCGCGGCGATCCGGTAGGACACCTGCTCGATGTCGCCGCTGCTCGGCACCCGGTCCATGAACGCCAGACGGCGCGACGAGCCGCGCGACTCCGACCAGGCCTTGCAGATCTGGAACAGCGCCAGTGCCGCAGAGACCGACAGCAGCGCGGTGGAGAGGATCGCGATCGGCACGTGGATGTAGATCCAGTAGTTCTGCAGCGCCGGCACGAGCTGGGCGGCCGGGGTGTAGAACACGGTGATGCACACACCCAGGGTGACGAGGATCGCGCCGGTGACGAAGGTGCCCAGGTAGCGCATGTCGCGGAACCGCAGCGCCACGAGGTAGACGATGCCGGCGATGGCCGCGGCGGTCATCGCGTACTCCATCATGTTGCCCCACGGCACCCGCATGACCGACAGCGCGCGCGTGAGCACCGCACCCACGTGGAGCACGAGTGCGAGCACGGTGAGCGAGGTCGCGATGCGCGCGAGCTTCCGCGAGCGCGGGCCGAGGTCGAGCGCCTCCGCCGCATCGCCGCCGCTCGCGCGCCCCTTCACGCCGCCGCGGCCACCGGAACCGGCGCCGCCCGCCGGGCCGCCGGAGGCCGGGGCCTCCGCGGTCGTCGTGTCGGCCTCGTCGAGGACGGCGACGGATGCCCCGCGCGAGGTGCGCCGCACCCCGCTGCGTGCGCTCGTCCGGGCATCCGCCCGCGCACCCGATCGATCTGCCGCCCCGGCCCCGCGCGCGCTCGCCGTCGCCTTCCGGTCGCCGGAGGCCGCCTCGGTGGAGCGGAGCCGCTGCCCGCCGAACAGGTCGAAGGCGTAGACGATGAACGCGATCGCGTACACCGCCATCGCCGAATAGGTCAGCAGGTTCGACCAGCTGGCGAGTTCGTAATCGACATCCATGGGTGCGTATCCCCTACGAGGTTGGCGGCGCTCCGCTGACGGAGCGCCCGGCGGTTCCGGCGGTCAGTCGTTCAATTCTACTGCGAGGTCCTCCACGGTCTGCTCCACCCTGGGGTCCTCGCCGCGGGCGAGCGCGGCGACCTCGACCTCGGCCCCGTTCACCCGCACCCACACGCGGCGGCGGGGGATGAAGAGCGAGAGCCCGAGGCCGGCGAGCAGCAGGGTGGAGAAGAGGAGCAGGAGCCCCTGCGTGGGGTCGTGGCGGATGTCGAGGGCGATGAAGGTCTGCACGCCCTCGAAGGTCACGCTCCCGTGGCCGCCGGGGAGATCGGTGGTCTCCCCCGGGGCGAGCTGGAGGGTGACCGGGACGCCCGCGGGGTCGATCACCTCGGCCATGTTCTCCGCCTCGAGCTCGTACACCGACTGCGGCACCCCGTCGTCGAGCCCGAGGTCGCCGGCGTAGGCGCTCATCACCAGGTACGGGTTCCGCAGCTCCGCGAACTCGGACACGAGCTCCCCGTCGTCGTTGAGCGCGGCGGTGGGGAGCAGGATGCCGACGAAGCCCAGCTGCTCCGGGGAAGCATCGGGCACTTTGAGCACCCCGCGCGAGGTGTACACGCCGTCCTGCGGGAGGAACACGACGGGCCCGGAGAAGGTCACGTCGCCGTCGGCGTCGCGGGTGGTCAGGACGGGGGCATAGCCGTTGCCGGTGAGGTAGATGCGGCTGCCGTCGATCCGGATCGGCTCGTTGACCCGCACCCGGTGCTGGGTCTCCGCGCCGTCGTGGAACGCGGTGATGTCCGCCTCGAAGCTGCGCGGCTGGCCGAACTGGTTGCCGATCGCCTCGTCGTCGAAGGTCGAGGTGAAGGAGTTGAGCCGCAGCCGGTAGTCGTCGAGCCGGTCGGCGTCGAAGTACGTGCCGCGCTCGAACGAGTCGTAGGACACGAGCGAGTTCGTGAAGGTGTCGCCCTCGACGAGCACCCGCTGGCCGGAGTAGCCGAGCAGCGCGCCGACCGCCATGGTGATGACGGTGCCGAGCACCGCGGCGTGGAAGACGAGGTTGCCGGTCTCCTTGAGATAGCCGCGCTCGGCGGCGATGTGGTCGGCGTTGCGGGCGGTCCGGTAGCCGTGCTTGCGCAGCCGCTCCTCGGCGAGGTCGAGGAGGTCCGCGGGGTCGTCGTCGCCGAGTGGGAAGGTCGCGTAGCCCGGCATCCGGGTCAGCCGGCGCGGGGCCTTGGGCGGCCGGGCGCGCATCGCCCTCCAGTGCTGCGCGGTGCGCGGCAGGATGCAGCCCACGAGCGAGATCATGAGCAGGATGTAGACGGCGGAGAACCAGAACGAGGAATAGACGTCGAAGACCTGGAGGCTGTCGAGGATCTCCCCCCAGCGGCCGTTCTCCTCGATGAAGCGCGTCACTCGGCCCGGATCCTGGATGCGCTGCGGGAACAGGGATCCGGGAATCGCGGCGAGCGCGAGGATGAGGAGGAGGATGAGCGCCACCCGCATGGTGGTGAGCTGGCGCCAGGCCCAGCGCAGCATCCCGATCGTGCCGATGTCCGCCGGCGCGGCCTTGGCGCCGGACTTCTTCGCAGCGGACCCGGATCCCTGCCGGTCGGCCGTCTCGTTCGTGCGCGTCACGGGCGCGTTCGTCTCCTCTCGCTTCATGGCGGTCTCAGATCACCATCTCGAACCCGGAGATGAGTCCCTGCAGGCTGTAGATCCAGCGCGTCCACAGGCCGGTGACGAGGAGGATGCCGAGCAGGATGAGCATGGCGCCGCCGACCTGCACGATGGTCCGCTGGTGCCGACGCAGCCAGGCGACCCGGCCCATCCCCTTGTGGAGGGCGACGGCGAGCAGGATGAAGGGGATGCCGAGACCCAGGCAGTAGACGAAGGTCAGGAGCGCGCCGCGCCACAGGCCGCCCTCGGCCCCGAAACCGGTCGACAGCGCGAGCACGGCGGCGAGCGTGGGGCCGATGCACGGCGCCCAGCCGAGCGCGAAGGTCGCCCCGAGCACGGGGGCGCCCCACAGGCCGGCGCGCGGCCGGGCGTGGATGCGGGCCTCGCGCTGGAAGATCCGCAGGCCGCCGAGGAACACGATGCCGGCGATGATGACGACGACACCCATGATCCGGGTGACGAGGTCGATCCACGGCGCGAGGATCATCCCGAGGCCGGAGAACAGGGTGCCGAGCGCGACGAACACGACGGCGAAGCCGAGGACGAACAGGCTGATCCCGAGCACCACCCGGCCGGTCCGCCGGTCGCTCAGCGCATCGCCGGACAGCCCGGTGACGTAGCCGACGTAGCCGGGCACGAGCGGGAGCACGCACGGCGAGGCGAAGGACACGGCCCCGGCGAGCGCGGCGACCGCGATCGCGGCGAGCAGCGGGCCGTCGAGCGCGGTCTGGGCGAAGGTCGATCCGATTCCGGCGAGGACGTCAGGCACGGATCATTCCGCCAGCACGTCTTCGATGAGACCGCGCAGCGTCGACTCCTCGACGGCGCCGACGACGCGGGCGGCGGCGCGGCCCTGCGCGTCGAGGATCACCGTCGAGGGGGTGGCCTGCGGCGGCAGGATCGTCGACAGCGCGGCGACCATGGTGCCGTCGGTGTCGAGCATGTTCGGGTACGGCACGGAGAAGGAGTCGACGAACGCCTGCGCGGCGGCGGCCTGGTCGCGGACGTTGACGCCGAGGAACATCGTCTCCTCGGAGAAGGCCTGCGCGGCGTTCGCGAGGTCCGGGGCCTCCTTGCGGCACGGCGGGCAGGCGGCGTACCAGAGGTTGATGACGACGGCCTTCGGCCGCCACTCCGCGAGCGAGGCGGTGGTCCCGTCGAGCAGCTCGAACTCGAGCTCGAGGGGCTCGCCGCGCTCCTCGGCCGGCACCTGGGTGATGACGCCGGTGCCGGACACGTAGCCCTGGTCGGAGCCGGCCTGCTCGGCGAGCGCATCGGACTCCGCGGAGCAGCCGACGGCGAGCACGCCGACGGCGGCGGTGGCGGCGAGGGACAGCAGCTGGCGTCGGCTCGTCATGCCCCGGGCACCGCCCGGTTCGGCTGGAGGTCTACGCACACGTCCTGGTATTCCACGGCCACCAGTGTGCCAGACTCGAATGTGAATGAGGTGACAGAGGCGAGCGCGCACTCCCGGTCCCGGGGGTCGTGCCACAGCGGCCGGCCCTCGGCTGCGCGGCGGGTGACCCAGATCGGCAGCTGGTGGGACACGATGACGCCCTCGGGCTCCCCGCCGTCGGCCCGGGCGCGGGCCTCGAGGCGCACCCGCAGGCTCGCCATCGCAGCGCGCATGCGCTTGACCTGGTCGGTGTAGGCCTCGCCCCAGGACGGGCGGAACGGGTTGTAGACCTTCGCGAGGTTCTCCGGGCGGGACAGGCTGCTGCGGTCGACGAGCATGCCCTCGAACGCGTTGCCCGCCTCGATCACCCGCTCATCGATGCGCGGCTCGAGCGCGAGCGCGGACGCGATCGGGGCGATGGTCTCCTGGGCGCGCTGGAGCGGGGAGCTCACGAGGAGCCGCACGTCCCGGCCGGCCTCCGCGTAGAACCCGCCGAGGCGCTCGGCCATCGCGCGGCCCCGCTCGGACAGGCCGTAGCCGGGGATCCGCCCGTAGAGGATGCCCTCGGGGTTGTGGACCTCGCCGTGCCGGGTGAGGTGGATCGTCACGCGGCTCATGCCGACCCCGTCCCACCGGTCTGGGCGCCGGCCGCGGCGCGGGCGGCCGCCGGGAGGGCGGACACGATCCGGTCGAGGACGTCCCCGGTGTGGGCGAGGGAGAGGAACCACACCTCGAAGGCGCTCGGCGGCAGGTGGATGCCCTGCTCGAGCATCGAGGTGAAGAACGCGGCGTAGGCCGCGCTGTCCTGGCTGCGGGAGTCGGCGTAGTCGACGACCTCGCGGTCGGTGAAGAACACCGAGAACATCGAGTTCGCGCTCTGGATGACGTGGGGCACCCCGGCGGCGGTCAGCGCGGCGGAGATCTCCGGGCGCAGGGCGTCCGCGGCGGCCTCGAGCGTCGGGTACACGTCGAGCTCCTCGGTCAGGCGCAGCGTGGCGAGCCCGGCGGCGGTGGCGACGGGGTTCCCCGACAGCGTGCCGGCCTGGTAGACGGGTCCGGCCGGGGCGAGGTGGGACATGACCTCGCGGCGGCCGCCGAAGGCCGCGGCCGGGAAGCCGCCGCCCATGACCTTGCCGAAGGTGAAGAGGTCCGGGGGTCCGTCGGGGTAGCCGGCGCGCTCGTGCTCCCAGCCGTACCAGCCGGTGGCCGACACCCGGAAGCCGGTCATGACCTCGTCGGAGATCAGCAGTGCCCCGTGCTGGTGGGTGAGTTCTTGCATGAGCTGGGTGAAGCCGTCGCGCGGCGGCACGATGCCCATGTTGCCCGGGCAGGCCTCGGTGATGACGCAGGCGATCCGGTCGCCGTGCTCGGCGAAGGCCGCGCGCAGCGCGTCCTGATCGTTGTAGGGCAGGACGATGGTGTCCGCCGCGCTCGCCCCGGTCACGCCCGGGGTGTCGGGCAGGGAGAAGGTCGCGAGCCCGGAGCCGGCCTCGGCGAGCAGCGCGTCGACGTGCCCGTGGTAGCAGCCGGCGAACTTCACGACGACGGGCCGGCCGGTGTAGCCGCGGGCCAGCCGGATCGCCGACATCGTCGCCTCGGTGCCCGAGGACACGAGGCGCACCTCGTCGACCGGGTCGATCCGGGCGGTGATCGCCTCGGCCAGCAGCACCTCGTTCTCGCTCGGGGTGCCGAAGGAGAACCCCCTGGCCGCGGCCTGCTGGACGGCGTCGAGCACCTGCGGGTGGGCGTGGCCGAGGATCATCGGACCCCAGGAGCCGATGAGATCGACGTACTCGTTGCCGTCGACGTCGGTGAGCAGCGCGCCCTCGGCGCGGTCGATGAAGCGCGGGGTGCCGCCCACGGCGCCGAACGCCCGCACCGGGGAGTTCACGCCTCCGGGGATGACGGCGGAGGCCCGCTCGAACAGGCTCCGGGACCGGTCGGTGGGCTGCGGGGTCATGTCGCTCCTCGGGATCGGGGTTCGGGTCTCAGCGCTGGGTGCGCATGTGGGCGTTGACGGTGCGGAAGGTGTCCCTCATCGTCTCGATCTCGTGCTCGTCCAGCAAGTCGATGAGATGCTCCCGGACACCGGCGGCGTGGATCGGGGCGGCCTCGACGAGCAGGGCGTGACCGTCCTCGGTCATCGTGCAGTTGACGCCGCGGCCGTCCTCCGGGATCGAGCAGCGGGACACGAGCCCGCGCTTCTCCATCCGGGTCACGATGTGGGTGAGCCGGGAGCGGGACATCCCGACCTCGTCGGCGAGCACCGCCATGCGCATCGTGTGCTCGGGCTGCTCGGAGAGGCGGACGAGGAGCTCGTACTCGTGCATGCCGATCGGGAAGTTCGCACGCAGGTCCTGGTCGAGCCGGCGCATGAGGAGCTCGAAGGCCTCGACGAGGTTCCGCCAGGCGTGCTGCTCGGTGGTGTCGAGCCAGCGGGGCTCGCCGCTCGCATCCTGCCGGGTGCGCTTCTCCGAGCTCACCGGGCGGCTCCGAGCTCCACGGCGACCTCGGCGGCCCAGTAGGTGAGGATCGCGTCCGCCCCGGCCCGTTTGAACGACAGCAGGCTCTCGAGGATCGCGGGCATCCGGTCGATCGCCCCGGCGCGGGCGGCGAACTCGATCATCGCGTACTCCCCCGAGATCTGATAGCTCCACACCGGCACGGGGCTGGCGGCGGCGACGTCGGCGAGCACGTCGAGGTAGGGCAGACCGGGCTTGACCATGACGATGTCGGCGCCCTCGGCGAGGTCGAGGTCGAGCTCGCGCAGCGCTTCGCGGCCGTTGGCCGGATCCTGCTGGTAGGTGCGGCGGTCGCCCTGGAGCGGGGACTCGACGGCCTCGCGGAACGGGCCGTAGAACGCCGAGGAGTACTTCGCGGCGTAGGCGAGCACGATGACGTCGGTGCGACCGGCGGTGTCGAGGGCGTGGCGCACGGCGGCGACCTGGCCGTCCATCATGCCCGACAGGCCGAGCACCTCGGCCCCGGCCTCCGCCTGGGCGAGCGCCATCCGGGTGTAGGCGTCGAGTGTGGCGTCGTTGTCGACCGCGCCGACGGCGTCGAGCACGCCGCAGTGGCCGTGGGAGGTGAACTCGTCGAGGCACAGATCGGCCATGACGACGGTGCGCTCCCCCACTGCGGCGCGGACCGCGGCGATCGCCCGGTTGAGGATGCCGTCGGGCGCCCACCCCTGCGAGCCGATCTCGTCGCGCTCGGCGGGGATGCCGAACAGCATGAGCCCGCCGACCCCGGCGTCGGCGGCGGCGACCGCGGCCTCGACGAGCGAGTCGAGCGTGTGCTGGTGGACGCCGGGCATGCTCTGCAGCTCGGCGGGTTCGTGCAGGCTCTCCTTGACGAACATCGGCAGGACGAGGTCCGCGGGGTTGAGCCGGTGCTCCCGGACCAGCCGGCGCACGGCCGCCGAACGGCGCAGGCGGCGGGGTCGGGGGGCTCCGGGGGCCAGGGTGTAGTCGTTCATATCACTTCTTCTTCCGAGCGGTGCGGCGTCGCTGCGAGGGGCGCCGCGGGGTGCGGTTGGCGGCGCTGTCGGCGGCCCGCAGCGACCGGGCGTGGTCGACGAGTCCGGCGATGAGGGAGCCGAGGTGCGCCTCGGCGGCGATGACGTCGACCGTCAGCCCGTGGTCCTCCGCGGTCTGCGCGGTGGCCGGGCCGATGCACGCGACGACGGTCGAGGGATGCGGCTTGCCCGCGATCCCCACGAGGTTGCGCACGGTGGACGAGGAGGTGAAGAGGACGGCGTCGAAGTCGCCGCGCTTGATGCTCTCGCGGATGGGCGCCGGGGGCGGGGCGGCGCGCACGGTGCGGTAGGCGGTGACGTCGTCGACGTCCCAGCCGGCCTCGCGCAGTCCGTCGACGAGCACTTCGGTGGCGATGTCGGCGCGCGGCAGCAGCACCCGGTTGATGGGGTCGGCGGAGTCCTCGAACTCCGGCCAGTCCTCGAGCAGGCCGCGGGCCGACCACTCCTCGCTCGGCACGAGGTCCGGTGCCACGCCCCAGTCGAGCAGCGCCTGGGCGGTGGGTCCGCCGACCGCGGCGACCTTGACGCCGGCGAGGCAGCGGGTGTCGAGGCCGAACTGCTCGAGCCAGTCGCGCACCGCGCGCACGGCGTTGACCGAGGTGAAGCCCACCCACTGGTAGTCGCCGGTGACGAGGGCGCGGATCGCCTTCTCCATCTGGTTGGGGGTGCGCGGCGGCTGGATCGCGATCGTCGGCACGATCGTGCCGACGGCGCCGTGCTCGGTGAGCAGCTCCGCGGTCGAGGCGCCCTGCTCGCGGGTGCGCGGGATGAGCACCTGCCAGCCGAACAGCGGCTTCGACTCGAACCAGGACAGGTCGCTGCGCTGCTCGATGCCCTGGCCCATGAGCATGACGACCGGCTCGCTCGCGGCGGCCTCGTCGAGCAGCCGGGCGGCGGCCGTCGACATCGTCGCCTCGATCGTGACCTGGTGGACGGTGGAGATCTGGGTGGCGAGCAGCACCGGGGTGGACTCCGGCCAGCCATCGGACAGCAGCGCGGTCAGGGCCTCGATCATCTGCTCGACGGTGCCGCTGATGACGTGGCCGGTGTTGCGGTGCTTGGAGACGTCGGTGTGGGTCTGCGAGCCGGCCTCGACGAAGCGCACGGAGCGCACCCGGTTGGTGGTGATCGGGGTGCCGGTGTAGGCCGACATGGACGAGCTCGTGCCGACGCCGGGGACGATCTCGAACTCGACTTCGTTGCGGCGGCAGGCGGCGGCCTCGTCCGTGGTGGTGGAGAACAGGATGCCGTCGTGCGGGACGAGGCGCACGACGGTGCCGTGCTCGCGGGCGAGCTCGGCGAGTCGGCGGCCGCGGGTCGAGGCGGCCTGGCCGAGCTCCTCGGCGTCGACGAGCGGCACCTCGGTGTCGACGAAGGCCTCGACGATCTCGTCGAGCACGCCCGGGTCGCGGACGACGAGCGCGGCGCGCTCGAGCAGCTCCGCACCCTTGTAGGTCATGAGACCGGGGTCGCCGGGGCCCACGCCGAGGAAGTAGACGAGCGGGCGGGGCTCTCCGCCGTGCAGGGCGGAGAGCGCGGCGGCCGCGGCCGTCGGCGCATTCGTCTGTGCGTTCTTCGGCTCAGTCATCGGTGCCGTCCCTGGTCTCTCCGGCGGCGCCGACGCTCGCCGGGGTGCGCGGATCGACGTGCTCGGACGGCGCGTTGGTGCCGGCCGAGCCGCCGATTGTGATGCCGAGGGCGGAGAGCATCTCATCGGCAGTGTCGGCGCCCAGCGAGCGGGCGGCGTGGCGCACCTCGGCGCGGGTGACCTCGGCGCTGCGGCGGGGCAGGCCCGCCATCCGGCTGACGCGCTGGAGGCGGCCGGCGTCGTCGGCCATGACCCCGGTGATGCTCAGCGAGTGGCCGTCGATCTGCGCGAGCGCGCCGATCGGGGCGGAGCAGCCGGCCTCGGCGCGGGACAGCACGGCGCGCTCGCACATCACCGCGAGCGCGGTCGCCTCGTCGTGGATCGAATCGAGGGCGCGGCGCACCTCGGCGTCGAACTCGCCGAGGTCGGAGTCGACCGAGCGGCACTCGATCGCGAGCGCGCCCTGGCCGGGGGCCGGGAGCATGACGGAGGAATCGATGACGTCGGTGACCTCGGCGAGCCGGCCGAGCCGGCGGATGCCCGCGGCGGCGAGCACGACGCCGTCGATCCGGCCCTCGGTGACGTGGCGGATGCGGGTGTCGACGTTGCCGCGCACCCCGCGCACCTCGATGTCGGGGCGGGCGGCGCGCAGCTGGGCGGCCCGGCGCGGCGAGCCGGTGCCGACGATCGACCCGGCGGGCAGCTCGGACAGAGCGAGTCCGTCGCGGGCGATGAGGACGTCGGAGGGGTCGACGCGCGGCGGCACCGCGGCGAGCTCGATGCCCGGCGCCGGCGCTGTCGGCAGATCCTTGAGCGAGTGCACGGCGACGTCGATCTTGCCGGTGAGGAGCGCGGTGCGGACGCCGGACACGAACACCCCGGTGCCGCCCATCTGGGCGAGCGGGTTCATGTTGACGTCGCCCTCGGTGACGACCTCGACGATCTCCACCCGCCAGCCGGTCTGCGCGGCGATCTGCTGGGCGATCGCAGTGGACTGGGAGCGGGCGAGCATCGACCGGCGGGTACCGAGCCGCAGGGTGCGCCCGGTGGGCTTGGCCGGTTCGATGACGTCGAGCGTGTGGTCGGCGACGGGGCGCAGGCCGTCGGCGGGGATGTAGTGGTTGTTCCGCGCGGTCACCGGAGGCACGCCGGGGGCGCTGACGGCGACCTTCGAGCGGTCGATGCCGTCGGCCTTGGGCTTGGCGGAGAGGTCGAACAGGGTGGTGAGCGCCGCGGCGTAGTCGACCTCGGAGTCGCCGGCGGAGAGCTCCTTGACCTTGACGGTGGGCGTGTGGATGATTTTGTCCACCGCGCGGGCCATCGCCTTGCGGATCTCCGCGAGCGCCCTCTCGTCGACCTTCCCGGCGAGCTTCTTCTCCAGGCGCGCGTACTCGGAGTCGACGGTCGCCTCGGCCTGGGAGCGCAGCGCGCTCACCGTCGGGGCGATGCGGCGGGCCTCGCGGTGGGCGGCGAGGCTCTCCATCTCGGTGCGGATGATTCCGCGCACCTCGGTGATGACGGACACGACGTCGGAGTCGGTGCGGTGGCCGGTGTCGGCGAACATCGCGGACAGGTCCTCGAGGCCGAGCAGGCGGATGTGCGGGAGCTCCTCGACGTCGGGGGCGATGTCGTGGGGCAGCGCGAGGTCGATGAGGAACTTGTTGGGCTGGGCGTCGAGGTCCTGCTGCATGCCGGCGATGATCTGGTCCTGGCCGAGCACGGTGCCGCGGGAGCCGGTGACGGACACGACGAGGTCCGCATCGGCGATCTCGCGGGCGAGGGACTCCTCGTCGAGGGTGATCGCACGGCCGCCCACGGGGGCGACGAGCCGTTCGGCGCGCTCGAGCGTCCGGTTGATCACGGTGATGCGTGCGACCCCGGCGCGGTGGAGGGTGGCGACGGTGAGCCCGGACATCGCACCGGCCCCGACGACGAGCGCGTTCGCCTGCTCGAGCGGGCCGATGTGGGGCACCGCAGCGGCGAGCGCGGTGTCGAGGAGCGACTGGGACACGCTGTCGAGGGCGGTCTCGGAGTGGGCGCGCTTGCCGACGCGCAGCGCTTCCTGGAGGGCGCGGGACAGGTCGCCGGTGAGCGCCCCGGACTCCTGCGCGGAGGTGAACGACTGGCGGAGCTGGCCGAGGATCTGCGCCTCGCCGAGCGCCATCGAGTCGAGGCCGGCGGCGAGGGTGAGGAGGTGCTCCATCGCCTTGGTGTCGAAGTACACGTAGACGTGGTGGGCGAGCTCGTCCCAGGGCAGTCCGACCGCCTCGACGAGCGCGGAGCCGAGGTCGGCGAGACCGCCGTGGAAGGCCTCGACATCGGCGATGAGCTCGAGCCGGTTGCACGTGGCGAGAACGGTCGCCCCGCCGACGTACTTCCCCTCCCGGGCACGGCCGAGGAGGGCGTCGACCCCCGTCGCATCGAGGGCCAGCGCGTCGAGGACCGACATGGGCGCGGACCGGTGGGAGATTCCCAGGACGAGAAGGGTCACTGCTGCTGCTCCGTTGTGTCTGCTGGTGCGTCGGTGTCTGTGCGTGCTCCGGCCGGGTCGGTGCCCGGTGCGGCCGGGCGGGTGTCCGGGGACTCCACGGAGGTGTAGTAGGCCAGCACCTGGAGCTCGGTGGCGAGGTCGACGTGCCGGACGCTGACCTCGGAGGGGACGGTGAGGACGACGGGGGCGAAGCTCATGAGCCCGCGCACCCCGGCGTCCACCGCGGCATCCGCGGCGGCCTGGGCGGAGGAGGCGGGGACGGCGATGACGATGAGCTCGATGCGCTCGGCGGCGACGACGCGGTGGATCTCGGCGACCGGGGCGACGGCGACGCCGCCGACGGTCGTGCCGATGACCGCGGGGTCGATGTCGAAGACGCCGTGGAGGGCGAAGCCGCGGTCGGGGATACCGGCGTAGTCGGCGAGGGCGGAGCCCAGGCGGCCGGCGCCGATGATGCCGATCCGGCGCGTCCGGTCGACGCCGAGGAACTCGCGGATGGTGGCGGCGAGCGCCGCGCAGTCGTAGCCGACACCGCGCCGTCCGGCGGACTCGAGGTGGCTGAGGTCGCGGCGCAGGATCGCGGACCGGACGCCGCACATCCCGGCGAGCTCCTCGCTCGACACGGTGGGGACGCGCTCCGAGATGAGCGCCTCGAGTGCCTGGAGGTAGCCGGGCAGCCGACCCACCACCGGGGCGGGGACAGCGCGCGCGGGCATGCCGGGCCGGGATGCCGACCGGGGCACCGTATCCACCACCGAGCTCACTCCTGTTCCATGTGGTCGCCGGCGGCCGTGGTCATGGCCGGCGGGCGATGAGCGCGTCGATCGCGCGGGCGAGCCGCTGCGGATCGACGCGGTAGAAGCTGTGCTGCCGGCCGTCGAGGAGGACCACCGGCACGTCCCAGCCGTACTTGTCGCGGAGATCGGCGTCGGTGTCGACGTCGACCTCGGTGAGCGTGACGTCGCGGGAGGCGATCGCGGTCTGCACGTTCTCCCGCGCGGTCTCGCACAGATGGCAGTCCCGGCGGGTGAGGAACGTCAGCTCGACGCTCATGCTCTGCTCCCTCGACGGCGCTGGGCCCGGACGGCAGTACGAAGCCCCGCCGGCGTCTCCGACGGGGGCCCGAAGCCGCGGACCAGCGGCTTACTTCTTGTTGCGGCGCTGGTGGCGGGTCTTGCGGAGAAGCTTGCGGTGCTTCTTCTTGGCCATACGCTTGCGACGCTTCTTGATGACAGAACCCACAGTGTTTCCTCACGGAGTCGAAATCCAGGTGAACACGCAGTGCGCACCTGCTGAACTGAACCGCTCGATTCTATCGCTTCCCGGCGTCGAACCCCAAGTTCCCCGTCCCGGTGAGACGCACCCCACGCGGCGGGCGGGGCGCTCGGTGCGCCCCGAGCGGTGGGACGGGGCGCCTCGGCGGCGGGATGCGGCGGAGCAGCGGGGCGGCTCGGCGGCGGGCGTCAGTCGTAGTAAGCGTCGAGGCCGTAGAAGGGGAAGATGTTCTTCCGCGTCGACATCACCGTGCGGTCGAGGTCGGACTCGGGGTCGAATCCCTCGGCCCAGGAGGCGAACATCCCGTCGTGGCCGTCGGTCATGACCTCCGGCGGGGTGACCCCGGCGATCGCGGTGACGTAGTCCTTCCAGCGCTCGGGCAGGGCGGTCGAAGGGGCGATGTCGGCCCCGGCGGCGATCGCGACGAGGTTGACCCAGGCGCGCGGGACGACGTCGACGAGCGCGTACCCGCCGCCGCCGGTCGCGAGCCACCTGCCCTCGGCGTAGTCGTCGGCGAGGTCGCGCACCCATTCGGCGGCGCGGCGCATCGCATCGACGCTGAGCCGCAGGTGGGTGAGCGGGTCGAGGCGGTGACCGTCGCAGCCGTGCTGGGAGATCAGCACCTGCGGGCGGAACTCGCGGATCACGGCGGGCACGACGGAGTCGATCGCGCGCAGCCAGTCGGCGTCGTCGGTGCGCGGGGGCAGGGCGACGTTGACCGCCGAGGCGGAGGCGGAGAGCCCGCCGATGTCGTTGGCGAAGCCGGTGCCCGGGAACAGGAAGCGGCCGTTCTCGTGGAGCGAGATCGTCAGCACGCGGGGGTCGTCCCAGTAGAAGTTCTCCACCCCGTCGCCGTGGTGGGCGTCGAGGTCGAGGTAGGCGATGCGCTCATAACCCTCGGCGAGGAAGTGGTCGATCGCGCCGGCGAGGTCGTTGTAGACGCAGAAGCCGGCGGCGCGGCCCGGCATCGCGTGGTGCATGCCGCCGCAGAAGTTCACTGCGCGCTCGTAGTTCCCGCCGGTGATCGCGCGGGCGGCTTCGACGCTGCCCTGGAAGATGCGGCCGGAGGCCTCGTGGATCTTCTCGAAGCGGGGCACGTCCTCGGTGCCGACGCCGTACTTCTGCGCGGCGGCGTCGTCGATCACACTCGAGCGCTCCGCATCCTTGACCGCGTCGACGAACTCCTGGTAGTGGAGGCGGAGCAGGGTGGGCTCGTCGACCTCGGGGACGCCGGAGATGTGGACGCGAGCGTTGTCGAAGAGCCCGAAATCGGTGGCGAGCTTGGCCGTGAGGTCGAGGCGCAGCGGGTTCATCGGGTGCTCGGGCCCGAAATTGTACTCCGTGAAGGAGTCGTCCCAGATGACGAAAACGTCGGTCTCGCGCCTGCTCATTCCCCCACTGTAGCGCCGAATGCGAGCCGGGTCACTGTCGGTTCGGGGTAGTGGCCGGTGTGGGTTCACAGTGGTGGCCGGTGTGGGTTCGGGGCAGTGGCCGGTGTCGGTTCGGGGGTGCGGGAGAGGTGGGACGGGGGTGATGCGGGGCGTCGGTCCGGCCGACGCGGGCGCTCCCCGGAACCGGGGCGGCACCCGGGCACCGCGGTGCGATGCCGCTGCCGGAGCGGGCAGGAAGTCCATGCCGTCGCTCCGTCTTCAAACCCAACCGAATGTTTAGTAGTCTTCAGTCACCCCCTGATCCACCCGATCCACTCCGACGACAAAGGTGTCCTCACGCTCGAAGACCAGAACCCTTCCTCTCCTCGCACTCGCCTCCTCGAGCGCACTCGTTCTCAGCGGCTGCGCGGGCTCCGCCGGCAGCGGCGGAGGCGCAGGCTCCGGCGGGGGCGAGGGATTCGAGTACGGCGCCTCGCAGGAGGAGGTCGACGCCGCGATCGCCGACCTCGAACCGGTGACGCTCAAGTACCAGCCGCCGGCAGCTTCGCAGAACTCGGTGATGGCTCCGGCCGCGCTCGGGTACAAGGAGTACATCGAGGAGCGCTCGGGCGGCAAGATCGAGATCGAGATCATCTGGGGCCAGGCCATCGCCGGGTACGCGGAGGTCGACGATGCGCTGGCCGACGGCCGCCTCGACCTCGCCTACGATCTGCCGATCTACAACCCGAGCGACTACCCGTCGTTCGACGCCGCGGCGAAGTCCTTCTCCGGCGTGCCGATCTCGCCGATGACCGGTGAGATGGTGATGACCGCGGTCTCGGCGGACATCGGCTGGAGCTCGGAATCGCTGCTCGAGGAGTACGAGGCGCAGGGCGTCACTCCCCTGACCCCGATCGTGTCCTCGGGCGGCTACTACGCCGTGTGCGCCGAACCGGGCTCGCAGCCCGACGACTGGAAGGGCCGGCAGATCCGCGTCGCGAGCACCTCGCATCACGGCGTCGCCAACGCCCTCGGCGCCTCGCCGGTGTCGATGGAATACGTCGAGGTCTTCGAGGCGCTCCAACGCGGCACCGTGGACTGCACCTTCGCACAGCTGCTCCCCTCGGCGGAATCGGGGATCCTCGAGGTCGCCCCGAACATCTCCTACAGCACGGACGAGGCGAGCATGTCCTCGCGCGCGGTCGGCGCCGAGCTCGCCGGGTCGAGCTTCGCGAACCTCCCGCTGGCCTACCAGCAGATCATCTTCGACGCGGCGGCCACCTCGTACTCCGGCTTCGTCGGGATCACGGCCGACGGCAATGCGGAGAGCGTGCGCCAGGCCAAGGAGGCCGGCGGTGAGATCGCGGTCTTCGACCCGGCGACCGAGGAGCTCATCAAGGAGGAGAACGCCCGGCAGCGCCAGGAGGTCGTGGACGGCGGCATCCTCGGCGAGGACATCGACGCCCGGGTCAGCGAGTCGATCGAGACCTGGAGCGGCGCGGTCGAGGAGCTCGGCTTCGAGGACGGCGGCTCATTCGAGGAGATGGACGAGTGGTGGGAGAGCGGCGAGGCCGACATGGCCCCGATGGCCGAGCGCGTGTTCGAGGAGACCGCACTCCCCCACCGCCCGCAGTGATCGGGAGGTGACCGCCGGGCGGACACGTGCCCGTTGACCGTCCGCACGAACCGCCGACGCCCACCCGGAGCGCCATCGCTCCTGGTGGGCGTCGGCACTGTCTACACTGTCCCTATGAATGGACTGTCCCCGTGAACGGTCGCCGGCCGGCCTCCCCGTTCCGCGACCGGGTGCTCTCCCCCGGCCGGCGCCTCCGCGACTTCATCGACGAGGTCGCCGACGCCTCGCCCGCGCGCCTGGCGATGGTGTCGTTCCTCGGGGCGATCGCGATCTTCACCGCGCTCCTCTGCCTGCCGGTCGCCCATCGGAACCCCGAGGACTTCAGCTTCGCCGTCAGCCTGTTCGTCGCGGTCTCGGCGGTCTGCGTCACCGGCCTCTCCCCCGTGGTGACCGAGGAATACTGGTCGGATTTCGGCATCGGCGTCATCACCGCGGCCATCCAGGTGGGCGGCCTCGGCATCCTCACCCTCGCCTCGGTGCTCGGCATGGCCGTGTCGAAGAAGCTCGGGGTGCGGCAGCGCCTCATCGCCGCCCAGGCGACGAACACCTTCCAGATCGGCCAGGTCGGCACCCTGCTGCGCACCGTGGTCTCGACGATCCTCATCGCCGAGGTCATCGTCGCCGGCCTCCTCCTGCCGTCGTTCCTCGGCAAGGGCGAGTCGATCGGCACCGCGATCTGGCACTCGGTGTTCTACGCGATCTCCTCGTTCAACAACGCCGGCTTCACCGTCCACCCCGGCGGGATGGAGCACTTCACGAACGACCCGTGGTTCCTCTCGGTGATCATGGTCTCGGTGTTCGTTGGCTCGCTCGGCTTCCCCGTCGTCCTCATGATCACCATCGCGTGGAACCGGCCGCGGTCGTGGGACCTCCACACCAAGCTCACGCTCGCGACCTCGGCGATCCTCGTGTTCATCGGCTTCGTCATGCTCCTCTTCTTCGAGGCCTCGAACCCCCGTACCCTCGGCGCCGAGGGCCCGGGCCACACCGCCCTCGAGGTACTCTTCATGGCGGTCATGCCGCGCTCGGGCGGGTTCGCGACGATGGAGATCGCGGACATGAATCAGACGAGCCATCTGCTCCTCGACGTGCTCATGTTCATCGGCGGCGGCTCCTCGTCGACGGCCGGGGGCATCAAGGTCACCACGCTCGCGGTGCTCGCCCTCGCCGCGCTGTCCGAGGCCCGCGGCCTCCAGGAGGTCACCGCGTTCCATCGCCGGATCGACCCGCCGGTCATCAAGGTCGCGATCTCGGTGACGCTCGCCGGCAGCGCGCTCGTGTTCGCCGGCACCCTCGCGATGCTCCACTTCACCCGGATGCCGCTCGACCTCGTGCTGTTCGAGGTGATCTCCGCCTTCGGCACGTGCGGCCTGAGCTCGGGGGTCACCGCCGAGGCACCGGACTCCGGCCTCTACGTGCTCAGCGTGCTCATGTTCCTCGGGCGGCTCGGTACGATTACGCTTGCCGCAGCGCTGTCGCAGCAGAACACGCGCCGGTTGTTCCGCTATCCGGAAGAGAGGCCGATCATTGGCTAGGAAGTCCCGCGCCGACCGCGCGTCAGCGATCGAGTCGAGCGCCTCGATCCTCGTCATCGGGCTCGGACGGTTCGGCGGAGCGACGGCGGAGAACCTCATGAAGCTCGGCCGCGAGGTCATGGCGATCGAGAAGAACCCCGAGGCCGTGCAGGAGTGGTCGGGCCGCCTCACCCACGTCGTCGAGGCCGATTCGACGAACATCGAGGCGCTGCGGCAGATCGGCGCCGGGGAGTTCAGCACCGCGGTCGTGGGGATCGGCACCTCGATCGAGGCGAGCGTGCTCACCACCGCGAACCTCGTCGACCTCGGGATCGACCAGGTGTGGGCGAAGGCGATGTCGAACTCGCACGGCAAGATCCTGCGACGGATCGGCGCCGAGCACGTCCTCTACCCGGAGTCCGAGGCGGGCGCCCGCGTGGCGCACCTCGTGTCGTCCCGGATGCTCGACTTCATCGAGTTCGACGACGGGCACTTCGCCGTCGTCAAGATGCGCCCGCCCAAGGAGGTCCAGGGGTTCACCCTGGCCGAGGCGGGGATCCGCGACACGTACGGCGTCACCGTGGTGGGCATCAAGAGCCCCGGCCGCGACTTCACCTATGCCGAGCCCTCGAGCCGGGTGGGCAGCCAGGACGTGCTCATCGTCGCCGGGCACGTCGAGCTCCTCGGCCGCTTCGCCGGCCGCCCCTGAGGGCTGAAGCGCCCCAGGAACCGAATCCCTCGAGCACACGTCCCCATCGACCTGCCGTTTGTGCTCGAACCCTCCGTCGACCTGCCAGTTGTGCTCGAACCCTCCGTCGACCTGCCGGTTGTGCTCGACGAACGGCCCGGAGAACGGGCATATGTGACAGGTCGATGACCGGATCGAGCAGAAACGGCAGGTCGATGGCGCACCGAATGGACTGAGTCTCGGGCCGCGGGCCGATCGGCTGGTGCGAGGGCCGGCTGTGGATGGCAGGGTGACCGGTGCGAGTGGCAGGCTGTGGATCGCCGACCGTCGTCCACACCTCGGCCGCGCCCTGCGCGTCAGGGGCTGGTTCCGCACATCATTGTCGCCATGTCCGCCTCACCGAAGCGCATCGAACTGCCGGCGCTGTTCCGCTCCGCCGACCGCGCCGAGCACGGTCTGTCCCGATATCAGCTGACGCACTCGCGCGGCGCCTCGCGCATCCACCGCGGAGTCTACGAGGACGCAGGCCGCTCCAGCGTCGTCAACGCTCCCCGGTGGGCGGGCCCGACATGGGTTGAGGTGCGGCAGCGGCTGGCCGCGCTGCAGACCGTGCGACCCGATGCCATCGGATCCCACACGACCGCCGCCCTCCTCCTCGGTCTCCCGACCCCCTATGGATCCGAGGCGCTCCTCCACGTCACCGTCCCGCACGGCACCCGTCCTCTCCGCCGGCCCGGAGTCGTCGGACACGAGAGCCGGCACCTCGAACCGCGCGGGCACTGCGGCGTGCACATCAACCGCGGGGACCTGGTGGTGCACGAGCTCGCCGGTCACCTGCCCGCCGGTGACCTCGTCGCGGTCTTCGACGCGCTGCTCGGCACCTGGCAGGACACCCCGGATCTCACCGTGGATGAACTGCGTTCCCTGCTCACCGGTCGCCGCCGCTACCGGGGTCGGCGCACCGCGCTCGACGCCCTGGCGAGAGCGCGTGCCGGTGTCCGGTCCCCGGGAGAGACGCGGACACGGCTCGCAATCGTCGCCGCGGGCCTGCCCGAGCCCGAGGTGGCACCCGCAGTACGGCTGCCGAGCCTCCCCGCTGTGATCCACCCGGACATGGCGTACGTCGGGCCGCGGATCGCGATCGAGTACGAAGGCCCTCAGCACCGGCTCGACGAATCGCAGTGGGATCGCGACATCGAACGCTACGGCGCGCTCGTCCGGCACGGATGGATCGTCATCCGGATCACGCGGCGCACTTCAGCTGCACGATTCTGCCGGGAGGTCCGGGAGGCTCTCGAACTGCGTGCAGTCCCGGTGTGAGGTGCCCTGGAACAGGTCATGCTCCGGTACGCCGACCAGCCACCTGTGCATCATCGACCTGGCACATGCGCTCGATGATCGAGCCCTCCGTCGAGCACACATGGCAGGTCAACGGAGGGTTCGAGCACACGCGTCAGGTGGATGGGTTGCCGGGGCCGCGGCCGCAGCCGTGCGATCAGTCGCCGGCTTCCATCTCCCGGGCCCGGGCGGAGGCGGCGCGGGCGGCGCGCTCGACGATCGCTGTGAAATCGTCGGCGGCGAACGAAGTGATCGCGGCGTGCGTGGTGCCGCCCTTGCTCGTCACCGCGGTGCGCAG
Source organism: Brevibacterium pityocampae (assembly GCF_039541555.1). Lineage (NCBI taxonomy): Bacteria > Bacillati > Actinomycetota > Actinomycetes > Micrococcales > Brevibacteriaceae > Brevibacterium > Brevibacterium pityocampae. The sequence continues at coordinate 157,063 of NZ_BAABGL010000003.1, forward strand.
CTGCCGGGGATCCGGGGTGTCCTCGAGCAGACGGCCGGCCCCGCTGGCGGTGCCGACGACGATCCGCCGCGCCATGTCCGGGCTCATCCCCTGGGCGATGCCGGCCGCGACGAGCTCCTCGGCGAGGAGGAAGAAGTACGCCACGCCGGAACCGGACAGCCCGATCATCGTCTGCAGCTCGTCCTCGGTCATCGGCACGACGTCACCGGCCCCGGCGAGCAGTTCCGACACCTCGGTCACGGCGTCCTCCGGGACGTCTGCGGTGGCGGCGAGCGCGATGACCCCGTGGCCGATCCCGCTCGGCGTGTTCGGCATGACCCGGATGACCGGCGCGCCGCCGGACCCCTCGGCGAGCTGCGCGAGCGACACCCCGGCGGCCATGGACACGAGGATCGTGCCCGGGCGCAGGGCGTCGGTGATCTCGGCGAGCGTGTCGGCCATGAGCCAGGGCTTGACCCCGAGGAACACGTAGTCGGCCTCGGTGACTGCGCTGCGGTTGGCATCCGCGTCGTCCTCGAGAGCAGCGGTCCGCACGCCGAGCCGGTCGTGGAGCCGCCGGGCGGATTCGCGGGACCGGGTGGTGGCGATGATCGAGGCTGGGTCGGTGTCGCTGCGGAGCACGCCGGCGAGAAGCGCCCCGCCCATGGATCCGGTGCCGATGAATGCGATGGTCATGCGTTCTCCTCGTCTGCGGTCACGGCCGATTCTCCCGACCCGGCAGCCGCCTGAGCGGCATCGAGGCCCAGGTGCTTGCGGGCGAACGCGAGGGATTCGGCGAGCATCTCCTCGCGCGTGGACTTCTTGCGGGCGAACCGGGTGTTGACCTCGACGACGACGTCGCCGGACCAGTTGTGCTTGGCGAGGTGCTGGAGGGTCTCCGCGACCGGCATCGTGCCGCGGCCGGGCACCAGGTGCTCGTCCTTGAGAGAGCCGGCGCCGTCGGTGAGGTGGACGTGGGCGAGGCGGTCGATGATGCCGGCGACGGTCTCGAGCGCGTTCATCCCGGCGGTCGCCGCATGGGAGAAGTCGAAGGTCATCGCGTCGTAGTCCTCGTCGAGCGGATTCCAGTCCGGGTAGTAGACGAGCACCTCGCGCACGCCGGCGCGCCACGGATACATGTTCTCCACCGCGAGGATCATGCCGGTCTCCTTCGACAGCTCGCGCACGCCGGGGACGAACCCCTTGGCGTACTCGCCCTGCCAGCGGAACGGCGGGTGGACGACCACGGACCGGGCACCCACCTCCTTGGCCATCTCGCAGGTGCGCCGGAGCTTGACCCAGTGGTCCTTGTCGAGCACGCGCGGCATGAACAGCAGGGTGGGCGCGTGGAGCGACATCACCGGCAGCCCGGTCTCCGCGGTGAGCCCGCGCATGAGATCGACGTCCTGAGTCTCGGCGTTGTTCGTGATCATCACCTCGACGCCGTCGTAGCCCAGGCGCTGAGCGGCGGCGAACACCTCGGTCACCGTCATCGGGTAGACGGACGAGGTCGAGAGGCCCACCCGGATCGGGTGGTCGGAGACGTGGGTGCGGTCGTGCTCGTAGACCGGATTCCGCGCGAGCTGATCGCGGTGCCGGCGCGAGTCGGCGCGCGCCGAGTTCTTCTTGGTCAGCACCTTGCTGGGGGATCGCTTCTTCGCACTCACGGCACCGAGTCTAGCCCCCGGACCGGCCGGCGCAGGGCTCGGGCGGAGCACGGGGGTCCAGGTAGTCGCCAGCGCCGTTCCCGCCCGCCGGGGCACGCGGGCGACTCCGTGATGCGGACCGCGCCCGCGCCTCGGCGACGGCCGGGTTCAGTCGGTGAGGACCTCGGTCGCGGGGACGCCCGGGAGCGAGATCTCCTCCGAGGTGTCGAGCAGATCGAGCTTGCGCATGATGATGCCCTCGCGCAGTGCCCACGGCGAGATGTGCATCTCCTCGATCCCGAAGATCGTGAAGGCCGCCTCGGCGACGATCGCTCCGGCGAGCACCTGGCCGCCGCGCGCCAGGGAGACGCCGGGTAATTCGGCCCGCTCCTTGGGCGAACGGTTCGCGAGCGCCTCGATGATGTCGGGCAGGTCCGCGCGGCGCAGCATCCGCGGCGCATAGATGCCTTCGCTGCTCGCCGCCGCCCCGCCGATCCGGGCGAGCGAGCGGAACGTCTTCGAGGAGCCGACGACCTTCTCCGGCCGGCCCACGCGGTTGATCTCGCCGGCCACGCGGCCGATCGTGTGGCGGGCGTGCCGGCGCAGGGCGTCGATGTCGTCGGCGCTCGGAGTGTCTGCGGACAGGAAGCGCGAGTGCATGCGGCCGGCGCCCAGCGGCACGGACAGCGCTGCGTCGGGGTACTCGTCCATGCCGGCGGCGATCTCGAGGGAGCCGCCGCCGATGTCGAGGAGCTGGATGCTACCGGCCGACCAGCCGAACCAGCGGCGGACGGCGAGGAAGGTGATGCGTGCCTCCTCCTCGCCGCTCATGACGTTGAGGGTGATCCCCGACTCCTCGCGGATCCGAGCGATCGTCTCCTCGCCGTTGGGGGCACCGCGGATCGCCGAGGTGGCGAAGGCGAGGATCTGCTCGGAGCCCTGCTCCTCGGCGACGGTGATCGCCTCACGGCAGAACTCGACGAGGCGGTTCTGGCCGTAGCCGGAGATCGAGCCGTCGTCCTTGAGGTGCTCGGCGAGGCGGAGGACCTCCTTGTGGGAGGTCGCGGGCAGGGGTGGGGCTCCCACCCGGGCGTCGACCACGAGGAGGTGGACGCTGTTGGATCCGATGTCGAGGACTGCGAGGCGCACGAGGTCAGTCTACTGGCAGGGTGCGGGGGCACGGACCGCGGACTGCGATGCGGTCGGGAGCGGGGGCGGGAGCGGGAGCGGGGGCGGGAGCGCGGACGGGACGGGGGCATGGGCGCGCCTCGTGATCGTACTGCGGAGTATCCGAATCGAAGCGCGCAATTGCGCGGCTCGAATCGGATACCGCGCAGTTCGATGCGGTCGGGTTCAGCGACTGCGCCGGAGGAGCACTTTGATGAGGTGGACGAGGCCGGCGACGACGAACCCGGCGGTGAAGAGGAGGATGATGAACGGGATCACGATCTCGTTGCGCTTGTCCGCATGCCATGCGTCGGCGGGATCGTCGGGGTGGTAGTGGACGATCGCCGGGTCGCCCACGGCCGCGGGTTGCCCCTGGTCGTCCCCGCGGATCGTGCGGCGGGTGCCGGACTCGTCGGTGAACTCGATGGTCGGTCGGTGCACGGTGCGCGGCGGGCCGACGCTGTCGTGCTCCCGGCGCTCCTCGCTCGCGGTGATCGTGCCGGTGGTTTCGACGGCGCCCACTTCCCGCGCGCTGAGCGCGGCGAAGGTGATGGCGGCGGCGATGAGCGTGAGCGCAGCGGCGATTCCGTAGAACGCGAGGATGAAGCCGACGCTCGCCCCACGGCGACGGTCCGACGGACTGCTGCGCATCATGCGGTCAGTCTACGGACCGGGTGCCGAGGTGCGGGTCATCTGGGCCGGGCGCCGAGGTGCGGGTCGCCGAAGCGGATCAGCGCCCGACTGTACCGCGGGGTATCCGATTCGCGGCGCGCAATTGCGCGTCGACTTTCGGATACCCCGCGGTACGGCGAGTCTGCAGCGATGCACTGCGGTACGCACCGCGCACGCGCCCCTCACGGCAATCTGACCTTGCGAACTCTGGCGGATCCGCTCTCAGAAACCTTCGAAAATTGAGGTCTGGAATGGTATTGCGGGATCCCGGCTTCAGGAGCGCCAGTCGTGGCGGGCGAAGGTGAACTCGGGGGGCTGCTTGGCGAAGAAGCCCTCCTGTCCGCGGACGATCTCGCTCGCATACGCCTCGGCCAGCCATCCGCCGGCTGCGGGATCCGGGTCCTCGCCGCGCAGGATCCGCTTGGCCCCGGTCTGGCTCAGCGCGGAGCGGCCGGCGATCGTCGCCGCCATCTCCCGTGCCGTATCGAGCGGGGTGTCGCTCACCCGATGGATGAACCCGAGGTTGAGCGCCTGGTCGAAATCGATGATCTCCGCCGTGAGCAGGAAGTACGTCGCCCAGGCATCCCCGATGATCCCGGCGAGCCGCCGAGTGGGTCCGGGCGGGTAGACGAGTCCGAGCTTCGCGGCGGTGACCCCGTAGATCGTTCCGGGTGCCGCGATCCGGACGTCGCAGGCCGCGGCGAGCTCGGTGCCGCCGCCCACGCAGTTGCCCTCGATCGCGGCGATCGTCGGGACATCCACGGCGGCGAGCGCCTCCTCGGCCTCGGCGTTTGCCGCCCAGAAGTCCGCCAGAGGCACATCGAGATCCCCGATGTCGGACCCGGCGGAGAAGTGCCCGCCGGCCCCGGTGAGGATGAGCACCTCGATCCCGGGGTCGGCGTCGATCGCGGCCATGATGTCCGGCAGCGCCAGCCACATCTCGCGCGAGAGCGCATTGCGCTTGGCCGGGCGGGACAGGACGAGGGTCCCGACCCCACCGGAGACGGTGAGATCGAAACCCTCGACCAGTGCGTGATCGTTCACGCTGCTCAGTCCGACTTCGTCGGGACCGAGCGCTGCTCCTCGCCGTCGTAGGCCGACAGCGGGCGGATCAGCGCATTGGAGGCCTGTTGCTCCATGATGTGCGCCGTCCAGCCGGTGATGCGGGCCATGACGAAGATCGGCGTGAACTGCGGGGTGTCGAAGCCCATGAGGTGGTAGGCCGGGCCCGACGGGTAGTCGAGGTTCGGGTAGATCCCCTTGCGCCCGACGAAGTCCTCCTCGAAGGCGTTGTACAGGTCGAGGAGATCGGTCGCGCCCTTGGCCTCGACCATGTCCTCGAAGGCCTTGCGCATGGTGGGCACGCGCGAGTCGCCGTTCTTGTAGACGCGGTGGCCGAAACCCATGATCTTCTCTTTGTTCTCGAGCGCCTTGTCGATCCACGCCGAGGCCTTGTCGGCGGTGCCGACCTCCTCGAGCATCGCCATGACGGCCTCGTTGGCACCGCCGTGCAGCGGTCCCTTGAGGGCGCCGATCGCACCGGCGACCGCGGAGTACATGTCCGAGGTCGTCGAGGTGATGACGCGGGCGGTGAACGTCGAGGCGTTGAAGGAGTGCTCGGCGTAGAGGATCATCGACACGTCGAAGCAGCGCACGACCTCCTCGGCCGGCACCTCGTCGAAGACCATCTTGAAGAAGTTGGCCGCGTAGCCGAGGTCCTCGGTCGGTGCGACCGGGTCGAGGCCGTGGCGACGGCGGTGGTCGACGGCGACGATCGTCGGCAGCTGGGCGTACATCCGCTCGGCCTTGGCGAGGTTCGCCTCCGGCCCCTCGACATCGGCCTCCGGGTCCACGGCGCCGAGGTAGGCCGCCGCGGTCTGCACGACGTGCATCGGGTGGCAGTCGGTGGGCAGGGAGAGGATGAGATCGATGAGCTTCTGGTCGATCGCGCGCTGGCCGCGCTCCCGGGCGGTGAACTCCGCGAGCTGCTCGGGCGTCGGCAGCTCGCCGTGCCAGATGAGGTAGGCGACCTCCTCGAACGAGCAGTTCGCGGCGAGCTCCTGCACGGGGTAGCCGCGGTAGGTCAGCGAGTTGGTCTCCTGCACGACCTTGGAGACCTTCGTCGTGTCGACGACGACGCCGGCGAGGCCCTTCTTGATGTCCTGATCGGTCACTGGTGACCCTCCTGAGAGAAGTTGAAGACGGCGGCGTCGAAGTCGTTGTACGCCGCGTAGTCGATGGTTTCGTAGAGGTCGGCCCGGGTCTGCATGCCGTCGAGCAGCGTCACCTGGGTTCCGGTGTCGCGGATCGTCTGCAGTCCGGACTTGATCGCGCCCATCGCCAGGCGCAGCGTGGTGACCGGGTAGATCACCAGGCGCACGCCGGCGTCGGCGAGCTGCTCGGTGGTGAACAGCTCGCTCTTGCCGAACTCGGTCATGTTCGCCAGGATCGGCACGTCGACGGCCTGCGCGAAGGTCTCGAACTCGCCGAGGTCGCGCATCGCCTCGGGGAAGATCATGTCCGCCCCGGCATCGATGTAGGCCTTGGCCCGGTCGATCGCGGCGTCGAGGCCCTCGCCGGCGCGGGAGTCGGTGCGGGCGCAGATGACGAAGTTCTCATCCCGCCGACCCTTGACGGCCGCGGAGATCCGCTTGACCATCTCCGCGGTGCCCACGACCTCCTTGCCGTCGAGGTGGCCGCACCGCTTGGGGTTGACCTGGTCCTCGAGGTGCATGCCGGCCAGGCCGGCGTCCTCGAACTCCTGCACGGTGCGCGCGACGTTCATCGCCTCGCCCCAGCCGGTGTCCGCGTCGATGAACGTCGGCAGGTTCGTCACCCGGGAGATCGCCCGGCCGTGGTCGGCGACCTCGGTGAGCGTGGTCAGGCCGATGTCGGGCAGCCCCTGCGCCGCGGAGAACGCGCCGCCGGAGATGTAGATGCCCTCGAAGCCGATCTGCTCGATGATCTGGGCGTTGATCGGGTTGATCGCACCCGGGAACTGGACGATCTCACTGCCGGCGAGCAGTTCGCGGAACCGCCTGCGCCGGTCGGCGGGTGTGGTGGTGGCTCCGAGCATCTCAGAAGATTCCCTTCGATCCGGTGTGCTCGAGGCCGTCGACCGCGAAGCTCAGCTGCGCGACGTCGTCGGCGCCGAGGTTCTCGAGGTTCTGGGCGAGGTCGAGGAACCGGTCCTGCTCGGCGTCGGACACGATGCCGTCGGCCAGGGTGCGGAACTTCTCGACGTAGTTCGCCCGGGCGAACGGACGCGCACCGTGCGGGTGGGCGTCGGCGACGGCGATCTGGTCCTCGATCACGGAGCCGTCCTCCATCTCGACGACCACACGACCGCCGAAGGCGATCTCGTCCGGGTCGGTCGAGTGGTAGCGGCGGGTCCACTCGGGATCCTCGGTGGTGACGATCTTGCGCCACAGCTCGACGGTCTCCGGGCGGCCGGCGCGCTCGGGGGCGTAGGACTTCTCGTGGTGCCAGCCCTGGTCCTCCATCGCGACGGCGAAGATGTACATGATCGAGTGGTCGAGGGTCTCGCGCGAGGCCTTCGGGTCCATCTTCTGCGGGTCGTTCGCCCCGGTGCCGATGACGTTGTGGGTGTGGTGCGAGGTGTGGATGGTGATCTTGCGGATCTTCGACTTGTCCTCGATCTGCGCTCCCATCCGGCGGGCGAGGTCGATGAGCGCCTGCGCCTGGTACTCCGCGGAGTGCTCCTTGGTGTAGGTGTCGAGGATCGCGCGCTTGGCCTCGCCCTGGCCCGGCAGCGGCACGGTGTAGCGGGCCTCGGGACCGGACAGGATCCAGGCGATGAAGCCGTCCTCGCCCTCGTAGATCGGGCTCGGGGCGCCTTCGCCGCGCATCGCCCGGTCGACGGCCTCGACGGCCATCTTGCCGGCGAACGCCGGGGCGTGGGCCTTCCAGGTCGAGATCTCGCCCTTGCGGGACTGGCGGGTGGCGGTGGTGACGTGGAGCGCCTGCTGGATGGCCTGGAAGGTCACCTCGGTGGGCAGGTGGAGGAGCGCGCCGATGCCGGCCGCGGCGGACGGGCCGAGGTGCGCGACGTGGTCGATCTTGTGCTCGTGGAGGCAGATGCCCTTGGCGAGGTCGACCTGGATCTCGTAGCCGGTGGCGATGCCGTTGATGAGGTCCTTGCCGCCGATGCCCGCGTGCTGGGCGACGGCGAGGATCGGCGGGATGTTGTCGCCGGGGTGCGAGTACTCCTTGGCGAGGAAGGTGTCGTGGAAGTCGAGCTCGCGCACGGCCACGCCATTGGCCCATGCGGCCCACTCCGGTGAAACGCGCTCGCTCAGCTGCAGGCCGAAGACCGGGGCACCGGGCTTCGTCGGGTGAGTCTGCGCCTGCTCGCGCGCGTGGGTGGGGGCACCGCGCCGAACCGAGGCGGCCGCGACGGAGGCGTTGTCGATGATGCGGTTGATGACCATGTCGGTGACGTCTGCGTCGACCGCGACCGGGTCGGAGGCGACCTCGGCGATCTTCCAGGCCAGCTGCTCTTCGCGCGGCAGGTCCTCGGAGCTCTTGTAGGTCCGGACTTCGTGATTGATCATGGAGATTCTCCTCGTGTCGACGTCGACCGCGGACAGGGCGGGCGCGGGTGTTCGGCGAGCGGCCGTCCCTTCCACTCTATGCCCTGGGTGCAGGCGGGTGTGCTCCGGGCAACAATGTATCTCGATATCAAGATACTTGGTGCGCGGGCGACTCGGCAACCCCGCCGGGGCCCAGGGGAACCGCCTTCCTTCCCCGCGGCGGTCGCGTGTGACAGCATGAAACCATGACGCGCACCGCACTCGACTACGACGACAACTGGCTCGAACCGGACGAGCTCGCGAGCATCCGCCGCCGCATGCCGATCACCTATGTCAACGCGGTGCCGGTGCAGCTCGGCGACCACGGTCAGGTGACGAAGGTGGGCCTGCTGCTGCGCACGCTCGAGGACGACGGCTCGCTCGGCCGGGAGATCGTCGGCGGCCGGGTGCGCTACCACGAGCCGCTCCGCTCGGCGCTCGTTCGCCATGTGGAGAAGGACCTCGGCCCGCTCGCGCTGCCGCAGATCCCCCCGGCGCTGACCCCGTTCCACGTCGCGGAGTACTTCCCCACGCAGATGGGGCCCTCGCCCTATCAGGACCCGCGCCAGCACGCGGTCGCCCTGTGCTACATCCTGCCGGTGCAGGGCGAGTGCTCCCCGCGCCGCGATGCGCTCAGCCTCGACTGGCTGACCCCGGCCGAGGCGATCCGCGAGGACGTCGTCGCAGAGATGTGCCACGGCCAGGAGCACATCGTGCGCGCCGCCCTGGCCCACCTCGGAATCCTTCCCTGAGGTTCTGAGGTTCTGAGAAGCCTGGGGTTCCGAGGCGCCTGGACCTGAAGGCTTGAAGGTTTGAACGCCTGAAGGTCTGGTGGTCTGGAGGCCTGAGCACTGAGGTCCCGGCGCCCTCGCGCGCAGCCCGCCCCTCGAACTGCGCGGTATCCGAGACCGAGCGCGCAATTGCGCGTCACGTTCCGGATACCGCGCAGTTCGTCCATGCGTCATCCCATACATAGGTCCTCCCGTCCATGGGCCTTCTCGTCCACGGGTCCCCCCGTCCACGAGTCCCCCACGGACTGCACGGACCCCACCTCTGCGCTATGCTCGTCCTCACGACAGGGGAGCGCCACCAGGGCGCTGAGAGTGCGAGCATCGCAGACCCTCGAACCTGACGCGGTTCATACCGCCGGAGGAAGTCGAGTCTCTTCATCCCCTCCTGCCATTCACAGGAGGATCCACCATGGCACCGTCATCGTCATTCCCCGAACCCGCGGACCGGGTTCCCGCGGACACTGCTCCCGCGGACTCCGTCTCCTCCGACCGAGTTCCCGCGGACACGGCTCCGTCCCCGGCCTCGGCCTCGGGCGCAGACGCGCATCCGCCCACCCCGGAACCGGACCCCGCGCCGCCGAGCCGTCTGCGCTGGCGGGTCGTCGACATCGTCGTCGCCTCGGTGCTCGGCGTCGCGGTGGGCGTCGTGTTCTGGGTGTGGTCGACGGCCTGGTCGACGCTCTCGCTGCCGTTCCTCGCCTTCCCGCCCGCCGCGGGCCTGCTCACCGGCGTGTGGGTGCTCGCCGGGCCGCTCGGCGCGATGATCATCCGCCGACCCGGCGCCGCGCTCTACTGCGAGATCCTCGCCGCCGCCGTGTCCGCCGTGCTCGGCACCCAGTGGGGCATGCAGGTCCTCATCTCCGGCGCGCTCCAGGGCCTCGGCGCCGAGCTCGTCGTCCTCCTCCTGCTCTACCGCCGCTTCGGCCCGGTCGTCACCCTGCTCTCCGGACTCGGCGCCGGACTGTTCCTGGGCCTCGGCGAGAACCTCATGTACAACACCGAATGGCAGCCGGCCTGGCAGCTCGTCTACCTCGCCGCGGCCGGCGTCTCCGGGCTCGTGCTCGCCGGGGGCGGCACCCTGCTGGCGGTCCGGGCGCTGCGCCGCACCGGGGTGCTCGCCCCGCTCGCCTCCGGCCGCACCGCCGCCGAGGTGTGAGCCGGCCGATGCGCACCACCGGCCGTCCGGCCCCGGCAGTGAGCTCCGCTCGGGGGCCTGCGGTCATCACCGCCCGCGGCTACGGCTGGCGGCACGCCGGCCGGAAGGCGCCTGCCCTCACCGACATCGACCTCGCCGTGCCCGCCGGTCAGCGGGTGCTCCTCGTCGGCGCATCGGGCTCGGGGAAGTCGACGCTCCTCCACGCGCTCACCGGAGTGCTGCCGGCCGACTCCGGGCACCGCACCGGGGAGCTGCTCGTCGACGGCCGTCGCCCCGATCCGGCTCGCGGCCGCTCCGGGCTCGTCCTCCAGGACCCCGAATCCCAGGTGATCCTCGCCCGGGCCGGGGACGACGCAGCCTTCGGGATGGAGAACCTCGGGGTCGACCCCGAGGACATCTGGCCGCGCGTCGACGCCGCGCTGCACACCGTCGGCCTCGGTCCGGGCGGGGCCGCCGCTGCCGAGGCGCGGGCCCGGCTCACCCGCACCCTGTCCGGCGGGCAGAAGCAGCGCCTTGCGCTCGCCGGGGTGCTCGCGATGGAACCGGGGCTCATCGCACTCGACGAGCCGACGGCGAACATCGACCCCGCCTCGGCTCCGGTGCTGCGCGATGCCGCGCTCCGCGCGCAGGCGGTCACCGGGGCCACGCTCCTCGTCGTCGACCATCGGGTGGACCTGTGGTGCGATCACGTCGACCGCGTCGTCGTCCTCGACCGGTCGCGGATCGTCGCCGATGGCACCCCGGACCTCCTCACCGACCCCGGGCTCCGCGACCTGCTGCGCACCGCAGGCGTCCGCATCCCCGGCACTCCCCCGCCACCGGCACGACGGCCCGCCGCCGGAGGGGAGGCGCTGCTCACCGCCCGCGACCTGGCCGTCACCCGTCCCGGCCGGCGGGAACCCGTCGCAGGCGGCATCGACCTCACGCTCTGCGCCGGCACGGCGACCGCGCTCGTCGGGCCGAACGGAGCGGGGAAGTCGACGACCGCGCTCACCCTCGGCGGGCTGCTGCGCCCGGCGGCCGGCGCGGTCTGGGCGACCGACGCGCTGCTCCGCACCCACCGGCCGGTCCCCCGCCGCCGGGAACCGGCCGCGTGGCGCTCGCGCGAGCTCGTCACCCGCATCGGCTCGGTGTTCCAGGAGCCCGAGCACCAGTTCCTCACCGACTCGGTCGCCTCCGAGCTCGCCTTCGGACTCCACCGGGCCAGGCTCCCCGAGGCGCGGATCCGGGACCGGGTCGATGAGCTGCTCGGCGTGCTGCGCCTCGCGCACCTCGCCCGCGCCCACCCCCACACCCTGTCCGGTGGGGAGAAGCGGCGGCTGTCCGTAGCGTGCATGCTCGCCTGCTCCCCACCCCTGCTCGTCCTCGATGAGCCGACGTTCGGGCAGGATGCCGCGACCTGGGAGGGGCTGCGCCTGCTGCTCACCGCGGAGCTCGACCGCGGGACCGGGATCCTCCTCGTGTCCCACGACGAGCCGTTCATCGCAGCGCTCGGGGCGCACGAGCACCCCGTCAGGGCGCGCACGGCGGTGGGCGCGGCATGAGCACACTCGCACCCCGGGCCACGCCGCTCGTGCGCTGCAACCCGGTAACCAAGCTCGCGGCCGGGTTCATCCTCATGTTCGCCGTCCTGCTCAGCGTCGACGTCGTGTCCGCCGGGGTGCTCCTCCTGCTCGAGCTCGCGCTCCTGCCGCTCGCCGGCCTGCCGTGGCGCACCGTCGTGGGCCGGACGTGGTTCCTCCCGATCATCGCGCTCACCGGCGGCTGGAGCACTGCGCTGTTGGCGGAGAAGACCGGGGCGACCGTCGTCGACCTCGGTCCGGTGCTCCTCACCGCGGACTCGCTCACGGCCGGGGCGGCGATCGGCCTGCGCACCATGGCGCTCGCGCTGCCGGCGGTCGTGCTCCTCGCCACGATCGACCCCACGGATCTGGCCGACGGGCTCATCCAGAAGCTCCGCGTGTCGGAGCGCTTCGCGCTCGCGGCGCTCGCGGCCGGGCGGCTCGTCTCCCTGTGGATCGCGGAGTGGCAGGTGCTGCGGATGGCGCGGCGGGCGCGCGGGGTCGGCGGTTCCGGGCCGCTGTCCCACCTCGGCGCGTTCTTCCCGGTGATGTTCGCCCTCCTGGTCCAGGCGATCCGTCGCGGCACCCGCCTGGCGATGGCGATGGAGGGGCGCGCGTTCGGGGCCCCGGGCCGCACCTGGGCCAGGACCTCGCGCTTCGCCGCGCGCGACCTCGGGCTCCTCGCCGGGGCACTGCTCATGGCCGCGACCGCCGTGGGCGCGGCGATCGCGACGGGCTCCTGGAACCTCATCGTGTGAGATGCGCCCGGGGCGCGGGGGCGTGGGGGCGCGGGCGGTGCGGCGCGGGCGGTGCGGCGCGGCTGACCGAACTGCGGAGTATCCGAAAACAGGCGCGCAATTGCGCGTTGCGCTCTGGATACTCCGCAGTTCGACAGTGAGGGCGCGCGAGTGAGCGGCCAGGTGAGGGCGCGGGTCCCCGGGTGGCGGGCGCGTTCGACCTAGCGGGTGATGAGGGCGACGCTGTGGGCGACGGTGAACCAGGCGTCGGGGCCCTCGCACCAGCTGCGCCAGCCGTCGGCGATCCGCTCGAGCTCCTCCTGGGAGGCGAACCCGTAGGCCACGATGTCCTCGGCGAGCGCGGTGCGTGAGACGCGGTCGGCCCAGGTCTGCGACCACCAGCCGCAGTCCTCCGGGTTCGCGAACACCCACGGCCGGGACAGGTAGTCGACCGCGGCCGGCCCGTGGCCGAGCACCCGCGGGGCCGCGGCGTTCGTCCAGGCGCGGAGGAACACCCCGGCATCGGGCTCGCCGCCGTTGCGCCGGGCCGTCTCCCGGTAGAGCTCGAGCCAGCGGCTGATCTCCGGGGACTCGGGGTGCCAGCGGAAGCCGGCGTAGTCGGATTCCGTGACGGACACGGTGCCGCCCGGGCGGACCACGCGGATCGCCTCGGCGAGTGCGGTCACCGGATCCGCGACGTGCTGGAGCACCTGGTGGATGTGGACGGCATCGAAGAAGGCGTCCTCGAAGGGCAGCTCATGGCAGTCGGCGACGACGACGTCGATCATGTCGACGCCGCGCCGCTGCGCCTCCGCACGGGTGAGGGCGGCGCTCTCCTCGGCCCGCTCCACCGCGGTCACGTGCGCCACGTGCCCGGCGAGGTCCCAGGTGATCGTGCCGGCGCCGGAGCCGATGTCGAGGATCCGCATCCCGGGCTCGAGGCGTGCGAGCAGGTCCGGTGCGCAGCGCTGCGCGGTGCGCCACGAGTGGGAACGGATCACCGACTCCTCGTACCCGTGGGTGTACTTCGGCTGTGCGCTCATCGCAGCTCCTTCAGCAGGTCCTTGAACCAGGCCCGCCATTCCTCGACGGCGCCTGCGCTGCCCAGTCTGCTGATCTGGAAGGCCGCAGTGCTCCGCACATCCGCACTGCGGACAGCCTCCCGGCCGGATTCGCCCGCTGCGCCCTCGGCCTGCTTCCGATCGCGGGTCGGGGCCTTGGCGCCGATCGTCGCGGTCACGCGGGTGCCGTCGGCGAGCTTCGCCCGCCAGTACTGCCACTTCTCCGTGCCCGAGGTGGTGGGCTCCTCCGCGAAGTCGACCCCACCCAGCCCGGTGCGGCCGGCCATGAGGGTTTCGACGGCGGCGAGCACCTGTGCGGGGTCGCCGGGCAGTGTCTTCGACACGCTGACCTGGAAGGTGCCGTCGCTCACCTGGCCCGGGAGGCGGCGGCCGATCTGCTGCTCAAAGGCGACGGCGGCGCTCTGCGCCCACCAGCCGGCGTTGTCGACCTTCCCCCGGAACAGCGTGTGGGCGGCCGCGGCGAGCCCGGCGTGATCGGTGTCCGCACCGCCGGCGGCATCGAGGGCGGCGCTGATCTCCGACCACGGCAGGCCGGTGGCGGATTCGATGGCGGCGGTGCTGCCGGGCCGGGTGGTCATGGCGTGCGGTCCTCCGTGGAGTGGGAGAGGCGTCGTGGGACGGACACTGTGGGTCGGGCGCTGGGAGCCGGGGGACGGGCGCCCCGGGATGGGCACTGCGGGTCGGGATGCTGCAGGCTGCGGTGCAGGAGCCGCGGGAGCCGCCCAGCAGGCGCGGCGGCTGCTCGTGCGGGCTTCCGGCGCGCTCAACGTCCGGGGGTGGCGATCGCGACGAGGAAGTCGCCCGGGTCGGTGAAGGGGCGCAGCGTCCATGTCGAGAAGCGCTGGATCAGCGTGAGCCCGGCGGCGGCGAGGTCGGCGTCGAAGTCGTCGAAGTCGTAGCCGCGGCCGGCCCCGAACCCGCACACGAGCCTGCCGTCGGGGCGCAGCGCACCGGCGAGATTGCCCATCACCGCCGAGCGGCTGGTCTGGTCGAGGAAGGTCATGACGTTGCCGGCGGAGACGATGACGTCGAAGCCGGGCCGGTCGCTCTCCGGGGCGGCCTCCGGTCGTCCGAGGAGGTCGGTGGAGGCATGTGCACCGAGGTCCCGCATGTCCCGCCCCTCGTCGAGCGCGGCGAAATCGAAGCGGGCGAGGTCCCCGACGTACCAGTCCGCGCCGGGATAGGTCTCCTGCGCCTCGGCGATGAGGTAGTCGTCGAGGTCGACGCCGACGACCTCGTGACCGCGCTCGGCGAGGTATCCGCCCACCCGGCCGGTGCCGCAGCCGGCGTCGAGGATCCGACTGCCGCGCTCGGCGAGCGCGTCGACGAACCGCGCCTCCCCGTCGAGGTCGAGCCCCTGGGCGGCGAGGTCCCGCCAGCGCTGGACGTAGCGCGCGGAGTGCTCCGGGTCCCGCTCCCGCATCTCGTCCCACCTGTGCGTGTAGCTCATGGCGCCATCCTACGGACTCCCGCGGACACCGCCGAGGGACGTGCGGGCCGGCTGCGCACGGCGCCCCGTCCTGCCCTCGCCCTTTCCCGCCCTCAACCCAGGCCGCCCTCACCTCGGGTTGACCTCAACCCAGGCAACCCAGGCCGCACGCGACCCAGGCCCAACCTGCCCTCGCCTCGGGCCGGGTGAGCGCGGCGGGTCAGTCGGCGGCGAGGCTGAGCTCGGTGAAGACCTCGCCGAGCACGTCGACGACGTGGGCGATCGCCGGCTGCTCGGCCATCCGCTCGTGCACCATGATGACGATCCGCCGGCCGCCGGCGGCGATCCCCGGGACCAGCCGCGCGGTGCTCGGCGCGAGCGACATCATCACCGGGGTCGCGAGCGTGTAGCCCATGCCGCTGCCGACCATCGCGAGCGCCACCGCGGAGTCGACGACGATGTGGGATTCGCGCGGCGCGAAACCGAGCTCCGCACACGCGAAGCGCATCGCGCGGCCGAAGGTCGACTCGTTGCGCGGCAGGATCCAGGACGCGGCGGCGAGCTCCTCCACGGTGGGGTCGGGGAGGTGGGCGGCGGCCACGACGCCGAACCGCTCGGAGCGCATGGTGTGCATGAGGAGTCCGCGCTGCGGGGCGAGCGGGGAGGACGGGTAGTCGATCCCGATGCCCACGTCGATCCGGCCCTCGAGCACGGCCGACTGCATGACCTCGACGTCGACCTCGCGCGCCTGCAGGCTGATGCCGGAGCCGGAGAGCTTGGCGGCCGCCGGGCCGAAAGCCACGACCGAGGCGGAGCCGAACACCCCGAGCGTCACCCCGTGGAGACTGCCCTCCACCCGTCCGCGCACCGCCTGGGCCGCCTGCTCCTCGGCGGCGAGCACGGCGCGCGCCCGGCCGAGCAGCAGCTGCCCGGTCTCGGTGAGCGCGAGCCCGCGGCCGGACTGCACGACGAGGTCGGTGCCGACGACCCGTCGCAGGGCACTCATGTGCTGGCTCACCGCCCCGGGCGTGTAGCCGAGCACCCGGGCGGCGGCGGTCATCGTGCCGTGGTCGGCCACCGCGACGAAGGTCCGCAGCTGGCCGAGAGTCCAGTTCATCGAACCCTGCATCGCGCTCTGCGCCATCCCCGCTCCTCCTGACCACCCCGGGGGCGGCACCCTATCCATCAAGCGTCGGCACCTCGCACCGGCCACCGCCCACCAGCCGACCCTGCATCAATCCTATGCGCGATTCAGTATCACTGATAGCACTGTTGACGTTCTATCGCTTGTCTGAACCTCGCCGAGACCGCACGATGAAGGAACAGTGATCTCCGTCACAGGAGACGGCTCCGGGCGGCATGGATCGCTGTGCACCACGGATCTCCGTCACCGCACGGGATCCGAGCAGCGCACGACCGCACCCGGTCGCCGCGCACAGTTCCCTTCACAGCGGGAGGACCGATGACCACGGGATCGACACCCCAGGTGGCCCCGTCCCATGCCTCCGTCGTCGTCATCGGCGGCGGCATCATGGGCGCGGCCACAGCGCACTACCTCGCCGAGGCCGGAGTCGAGGACGTCGTCCTCGTCGAACGCGACGAGCTCGGCAGCGGCTCGACCTCGAAGGCGGCCGGCGGGCTCCGCTCGCAGTTCTCCGACGAGGTCAACATCGCCCTCGGGGCACGCAGCCTCGAGACGTTCCGCCGATTCACCACCGACTTCGACCACGACATCGACCTCGTCACGAGCGGCTACCTGTTCCTCCTCGACAATGACGAGGACGCGGCCGCCTTCGAGCGCAATGTCGCGCTCCAGCAGTCGCTCGGTCAGGCCTCGCGGATGGTCTCCGTCGCCGAGGCGGCCGCCCTGTCCCCGATCATCAGCACCACCGGCCTGGTCGCCGGGGCCTTCAACCCGGAGGACGCCCACTGCACGCCCGAGGCGGCCGTCGCCGGGTTCGCCCGCGCCGCCCGCCGTCGCGGGGTCACCGTGTGCAAGCACACCGAGGTCACCGACATCGTCGTGGAGGACGGCGCGGTCACCGGGGTGGAGACGAGCCGCGGGCCGATCGCCACGGACACCGTGGTGTGCGCCGCCGGCGTGTGGTCGCAGGCACTCGGGGCGATGGCCGGCGTCGAGCTGCCGGTGACGCCGCTGCGTCGCCAGATCATGGTCACCGAGCCGGTCGACTTCGACGCCCGGTCGCTGCCGTTCACCATCGACTTCTCCACCTCGTTCTACTTCCACTCCGAGGGCGACGGACTGCTCATGGGCGCGCCCGAGGTCGCTGACGTGCGCGAGTTCGACATGCACCGCGATCCCGAGTGGGCGGAGCACCTGTCCGGGCTCATCAGCCGCCGCGCCCCCGCGCTCGAGGACGTGTGCGTGCGCAGCGGCTGGGCCGGGCTCTACGAGTGCACCCCGGACCACAACGCACTCATCGGCTCGGCCGAGGAGATCAGCGGCTTCCTCTACGCCTGCGGGTTCTCCGGCCACGGCTTCCTCCAGGGCCCGGCCGTCGGCGAGGTCATGCGCGACCTCTACCTGGGCCGACAGCCCTTCGTCGACGTCAGCCCGATGGGCGTCGGCCGCTTCAGCACCGATGAGCTCCGCGTCGAGCTCAACATCGTCTGAGCGCCCGGGTCGGCCGAGCCGCGGGGCACCTCGGCGCCGGCCCGGCCCCACCGGCAGGGCACCTCGGCGCCGGTGATCCCGCACCCCGAACCGGCTCCCTGTGAGCCATGACACGATGACAGCAGACCGCTCCACGACCGTGAGCACACCGCTCCAGAGAGGACACACCATGACCGCTCCCGACTCCACGACGACCGCCCTCCCCACCGAGGACGCGATCATCGACCTTGCCCGCAGCGGCCTGTCCGCGTGCGGCGCCGACCTCGACGCGCTGCTCGCCGGCGGCGCCGAGGCGTCGTCCACGATCACGCTCCGCTCCCCGATCACCGGCCAGGTGCTCGGGCAGATGGCCGCGGACACCGCGGAGTCCGCGGCTGACACGATCGGGAAGGCGCACGAGGCGTTCCTCGCCTGGCGCGACGTGCCCGCCCCGGTGCGCGGCATGGTCGTGCAGCGCTGGGGCCAGCTTCTCACCGAGCACAAGGAGGACCTCGCCAAGCTCGTCACCCTCGAGGCCGGGAAGACCCCCTCCGAGGCCGCGGGCGAGGTGCAGGAGATGATCGACATCTGCGAGCTCGCCGTCGGCCAGTCCCGGCAGCTGTTCGGCAAGACCCTGCCGAGCGAGCGGCCCGGCCACCGGCTCATGGAGACCTGGCACCCGCTCGGCGTGGTCGGCATCATCTCCGCCTTCAACTTCCCCGTCGCCGTCTACTCGTGGAACACCGCGCTCGCCCTGATCTGCGGCGACTCCGTGGTGTGGAAGCCCTCGGAGGTGTCCACGCTGTCGGCGGTCGGGGCGAACGCGCTGCTGACCCGCGCGATCGAGGAGAAGGGCGGCCCGGCCGGCCTCAACGGGCTGCTCGTCGGCGAGCGCGCGATCGGCGAGGCGCTCGTCGATGACCCGCGCGTCGAGCTCCTGTCGGCGACCGGCTCGGTGCGGATGGGCCGCGAGGTCGGCCCGCGGGTGGCGCAGCGGTTCGGCCGCTCGCTTCTCGAGCTCGGCGGCAACAACGCCGCGATCGTCACCCCGAGCGCGGACATCGATCTGGCGCTGCGCGGCGTCGTGTTCGCCGCAGCCGGCACCGCCGGGCAGCGCTGCACGACGCTGCGCCGCCTCATCGTCCACTCCGACATCGCCGGCGAGCTCGTCGACAAGATCGTCGCCGCCTACGGCACGCTGAGCATCGGCTCCCCGACCGCCGAGGGCGTGCTCGTCGGACCGCTCGTCAACCAGGCGTCCTACGAGAAGATGCAGGCCTCGCTCGAAGCCGCACAGGCGCAGGGCGGCGAGGTGCTGTGCGGCGGCACCCGCGTGCTCGCCGATGCCGCGGCCGACGCCTACTACGTCGAGCCCGCCGTCGTGCGGATGCCGGGTCAGACGGAGATCGTCGAGGACGAGACCTTCGCGCCGATCCTCTACGTCATGGAGTACACCGATTTCGATGCCGCGATCGAGCTCAACAACGCGGTGCCGCAGGGGCTGTCCTCGGCGGTGTTCACCTCCGACCTGTCCGAGGCGGAGCGATTCATCGCCCGCTCGGACACGGGGATCGCGAACGTCAACATCGGCACCTCGGGTGCGGAGATCGGCGGGGCGTTCGGCGGCAACAAGGAGACCGGCGGCGGGCGCGAGTCCGGCACCGACTCCTGGCAGGCGTACATGCGCCAGGCGACGAACACCGTCAACTACTCCGGTGAGCTGCCGCTGGCCCAGGGCGTCGAGTTCCTCTGAGCCGGGGCTCCCGGGCAGGCGGGCGCGGTTGCCCCGTTCCCAGGTAGGGGGGGCTTCCGGGGCATTCCAGTGCGGTTCCCCGGTTCGCGGGTCGTTCCACTGCGGTTTCCCGGTTCCCGGGCCACACCAGTGCGGTTCCACGATTCCAGGGTCACTCCAGTGCGGTTCCCCGGTTACTGGGTCACTCCAGTGCGGTTCCACGATTCCCGAGTCATTCCAGTGCGGATACTCGCCGGTAAGCGCACTGAACCGACTCCGGAACACCTGACGCCGCTGCGTTCTACGGCCCACCGATGCCGCCGCTCCGTCCGGGAGCGGCGGCATCGTCGTGTCCGGGTGCGCTGTCGAGTCCGAGGTGGACCACCGAGTTCGTTGACCCCCGTCCCCGAGGCGGATCGCCGGGTCCGAGGTGGTCGCCTCGCCCGCGGCGGGTCGCTGCAAGGTGGTCGCCGGGCCCGAGCCGAGGTGCCGTGTCCGGGGTGCGTGCCAGACTGAGGGCCATGGCATACACCTGCACCGAATGCGGTCATTCGAACCCCAAGTGGCTCGGCCGCTGCCCCCAGTGCCAGGCCTGGGGCACCCTCGAGGAGACCGGCCCGGCCGCCACGTCCGTGCGCACGAAGGCGAAGGCCGCCCCGGCCGGCCGTCGCGCCGCCCCCATCACCGGGGTCGACGGCACCTTGGCCCGTGCCCGGCCCACCGGGGTCGGCGAGTTCGACCGGGTGCTCGGCGGCGGCCTCGTGCCCGGCGCGGTGATCCTGCTCGCCGGCGAGCCCGGGGTCGGCAAGTCGACCCTGCTGCTCGACGTGGCCGCCCGGGCGGCGCGCGCCTCGGCCCGGGCGCTCTACGTGTCCGGCGAGGAGTCCGCCGGGCAGGTGCGACTGCGCGCGGAGCGGATCGGCGCACTCGAGGACTCGCTCCTCCTCGCCGCGGAGACCGACCTCGGCGTCGTGCTCGGGATGATCGATTCGGAGAAGCCCGACCTCCTCGTCATCGACTCGGTGCAGACTCTCGCCTCGAGCGATGTCGAGGGCGTGCCCGGCGGTGTCACCCAGGTGCGCGAGGTCGCCGCCGGGGTCATCCGCGCGGCCAAGGACCACGGCATCCCGACGATCCTCGTCGGCCACATCACCAAGGAGGGCACGGTCGCCGGGCCCCGCCTGCTCGAGCACCTCGTCGACGTCGTGTGCTCCTTCGAGGGCGACCGGCATTCGCGGCTGCGCCTGCTGCGGACCACGAAGAACCGGTTCGGCCCCGCGGACGAGGTCGGCTGCTTCGACATGACGGAGACCGGGATCGAGAGCCTCGCCGATCCCTCCGGGCTGTTCCTGTCGCGGTCGAACACGCGTGCGCCGGGCACGTGCCTGGCGGTGAGCCAGGAGGGCCGCCGGCCGATGGTCGTCGAGGTGCAGGCGCTCGTCGAGGAGTCCGCGGCGGGCAATCCGCGGCGCACCGTGAGCGGGGTCGACGGCAACCGGGTGGCGATGAACATCGCGGTGACCTCGAAGTACACCAAGCTCGGCAAGCACGACGTGTTCGTCGCGACCGTCGGCGGAGTGCGGGTGAGCGAACCGGCAGCGGACCTCGCGGTGTGCCTGGCGCTCGTGTCCGCCGCCGTCGACCGCCCGCTGTACTCGCGACTCGTGGCGATCGGTGAGATCAGCCTGTCCGGGGAGATCCGCAATGTCCCGAACGTCGGACTCCGGCTGGCCGAGGCCGCCCGACTCGGGGTGACGAACGCCGTCGTGGCGCGCGGGGCGCTGGAGAACGTCGCGGTCCCGGCGGGGATGCGGGTCAAGGAGTGCGAGACGGTCATCGATGCGATCGACGTCGTGCTCACCGGCGCCGAGGAGACCCGGCCGGTGTGGAAGGGCAGCCGAGCGCCGGGACAGGAGGCACCAGTGTAGGTGGGCGTGGTGTAGGTGGGCGCAGTGTAGGTGGGCGCAGGCGCAGGAGGTGTGAGCGCAGGCGTGGCGCCGGGCGCAGAAGTCGTGGGTACGCGCTTGAGTTCCGACCCCGACCCCAGCGGGGTGGTCGCTCGCGTGCCGCCGCCGACCGCAAGCCGGGTTGTCGGTATCGATACAGTTTCGAACCCCATTCGTTACCTGCAGCACCGGTCGTACCGCACCCCTGATCGATAGGCTGGAGGGGTCCTCCCCCTTGCTCCGAAAGGCCTTGCCGGTGCGCACCCATTCCAATCCGCACATCCTCGACCCCCAGTCGGAGGAGGACCGGGCGAGCGGCGATCTGCTCCTCTCCACCCTCGCCGCGGCCGCCCCCGGGACGGAGCTCCGCGACGGCCTCGAGCGGATCCTGCGCGGGCGCACCGGTGCGCTCATCGTGCTCGGCAGCTCGCGCACCGTGGAGTCGATCTCCACCGGCGGCTTCCCCATCGACATCAAGTTCTCCGCCACCCGGCTGCGCGAGCTCGCGAAGATGGACGGGGCGATCGTCCTCGACCGCGGCGCCTCGCGCATCCACTCCGCCGGCGTCCAGCTGCTCCCCGACCCGGCGATCGACACGAGCGAGTCCGGGACCCGCCACCGCACCGCCGAGCGCGTGGCCAAGCAGACCGGGTTCCCGGTGATCTCGGTGAGCCAGTCGATGCAGATCGTGCAGATCTACGTCCACAACTCCCGGCACGTCCTCCAGGTGTCCGACCGGATCCTGTCCCACGCCAACCAGGCCCTCGACACGCTCGAGCGCTACAAGGCGCGGCTCGACGAGGTCACCGGCACGCTGACCTACCTCGAAGTCGTCGACCGCGCCACGCTCGCCGACGTCCTCGTCGTCCTCCAGCGCCAGGAGATGGTGCGCCGGATCTCCGCGGAGATCTCCACCTACATCCTCGAGCTCGGGCAGGACGGACGGCTCGTCACGCTCCAGCACGAGGAGCTCATGGGTTCGTTCGGCAACGTCCAGTTCAACCTGCTGCGCGACTACATCGATGCGATCCCCGAGCACGGGGAGATCGACGACGTCATGCGCAACCTCTCCCGCCTGTCCGGCAGCGAGCTCGTCGACATCGACGTCGTCGCCCGCTCGATCGGCTCCTCGGCGGCGAGCGAATCGCTCGACCGCCACGTCTACCCGCTCGGCTACCGGGTGCTGTCCTCGATGCGACGCGTCCCCTCGCTCGTCGTCGAGCGGCTGGCCGAGCACTTCGGTCGCTTCACCGAGCTCCTCGCCGCCGACGTCACCGAGCTCAAATCGGTCGAGGGCGTGGGCGAGCACCGGGCACGGATCGTGCGCGAGGGCCTCAACCGGATCGTGGAAGAGGCGACCGAGAGCTGAGGCCCGGCGCGGCTCCGGTCACTCGCCGGAGTCCTCCTCGCCGGAGTCCTCCTCGACGGATTCCTCGGACGGCTCCTCGGTGGGCTCCGGGGCGGTGATCTCGAACTCGACGGGTTCGCTCTCCGTCTCCCCCAGCGAGGTCACGAGCTCGTACTTCCCGCCCTCGAAGCCCTCGGCCATGCGGTTGCAGTTCTTGTCCACGGGCTCCACGGTCCACTTGAGCGCCGCGCGCTTCTCCGACCCGGCGGCGAACACGACCTCGGCCTCGGCGGCGTCGCCGTCGGCCTCGGGGTCCGCGCAATACTCCGAGCTCCACACCGTCTCCCCGTCCTTGCGGACGGTGAAGGTCTGCTCGCTCGTGCCGACCGCGATCCGGCAGGCGGCGTCGTGGGTGTTCGTGACGATGAGCTCGAGGGTGGCGCTCGCCCCGGGGTCGTAGGACTCCTCATTGGTCGCCGCCCCCACGGTCACCGCCTCCGTCGGGCAGGCTCCGCTCGCGTCGTCGCCGGTGGGCATGGGCGCGGTGGGCTCCGCGGTCTCCGTCGGCTCCGCGACGGGGGCGGGATCCTCGGACGGGGACCGCAGCGCCTGGACGATGACGATGGTCGCACCGACGATGACGGCGAGGATGATCAGACCGAGCACGGCCACGGTCATCCGGCGGCGACGGTACACGGCATCCATGCCCTGGCCACCGCCTCCGCGCCCACTGCCCGAGCCGCCTCCGGTCGCCGAGGTGCGCGCACCTCGGGCCCGGTTCGCGGCCGGTCCGGCGCCGGACGAACGGGGGCCGGTGGACGTGCGGCCACTAGACTGCGCTGAGGCGGAGCGCCCGCCTGCCGAGCCGCTGCTCCGGCCGGTGCCGCTCGCCTTCCCGGTGCCGCGGCGCGATCCGCCGGCAGCGGACTGACCCCCGCGGCGCCGGGCGCCGGAGGAGCCGGATGAGCGCGGGGGTTCGGAACCAGGACCACGGGTCGAAGGAGACATCATCTCGAGAGTAGAACGCCGGGCCGCGAACACCGCCCAGACACTCCGGATCCCGCACGAATCCCAGCTCGCACGGGTCCGGCGCACCGTCGTCGACTGGTTCGCCGCGCACGCCCGCGACCTGCCGTGGCGGGCGGAGGGCACCTCGGCATGGGGCATCCTCGTGAGCGAGGTGATGTCCCAGCAGACACCGATGGTCCGGGTCGCGCCGCGCTGGGCGGAGTGGATGCGGCGCTGGCCCACCCCGGCGGACCTCGCGGACGCCTCCCCCGCCGAGGTGCTCCTCGCCTGGGACTCGCTCGGCTACCCGCGGCGCGCCCTGCGGCTGCGCGACACCGCGCGGGCGATCGCCGACGACCACGACAACGCGGTTCCGGTGGGTGAGGCGGCGCTGCGTGCACTGCCCGGGGTCGGCGACTACACCGCCGCGGCGGTCACCGCGTTCGCGCACCGACAGCCTGCAACCGTGCTCGACGTCAACATCCGGCGGGTGCTCGGCCGGGTGTTCGCCGGCCGCTCGCACCCGACTCCCGCACCCACCCGGGCCGAGCGCGACTGGGCCGCGGCCCTTGTGCCGACTGACGAGCACGTCGAGTGGAACGCCGGGCTCATGGAGTTCGGGGCGCTCGTGTGCACCTCGCGGAACCCCGCGTGCGAAGAGTGCCCGTTGCAGGCCGAGTGCCGGTGGTTCGCCGCCGGGCGGCCGGCGGACGCCGGGCGGAAGCCCACGATCCAGGCCTGGCACGGCACGGACCGGCAGCTGCGCGGGGCGATCATGGCCGTGCTCCGCGCCGCCGGGCCGCCAGGCGCTGACGGTTCAGGCGCGCCGGCCGAGGCGGTCGCCGCAGCCGGCGCGAACGAGGCGGCGGGATCTGATGCAGCAGCCGCGAGTGAAACTGCACCGGCCGGGGCGGGCCAGGTGAGCGGCGTGGCGCGGGCGCTCCTCACCGCGGGCACTGCGGACCTCGACGCCGAGGCGCTCGCCGCGCTGCCCGACCGGGTCGAGGCGGCGGTGCTGCGCGTGCGGGAGCTCGGGGACTCCGAGCGGGTGGACCGGCTGGTGCGCGCGCTCGTCGCCGACGGGCTGGCCGCGGAGTCCGGCGGCGTCCTCCACCTCCCGCAGTAGCAGTGCGGGCAGGCGCGTGGGCAGGCGGGCGGGCAGGCGCGTCCTTGTCAGAGGTGCTTGAGCATCCGTGAGTTGCCCAGGGTGTTCGGCTTGACGCGGGCGAGGTCGAGGAACTCGGCGGTGCCCTCGTCGTGGGAGTGGAGGAGCTCGACGTAGACCTCGGGCGACACGGGGGTGCCGGAGATCTCCTCGAAGCCGAGCGACTGGAAGAAGCGGGTCTCGAAGGTCAGGCAGAACACGCGGGAGACCCCGATGTCCCGGGCGTCGGCGAGGATCTGCTCCATGAGCGAGCGGCCGATGCCGCGCCCCCGGTAGTCGGGGTGGGTGGCGACGGTGCGCGCCTCGGCGAGGTCGTCCCACAGCACGTGGAGGGCCGCGCAGCCGACGACGACCTCGTGCGGCCCGGAGCGGTCGACGACGAGGCGGAACTCCTGGAGCGACTCGAAGTAGTTGACCGGGTCCTTCGCGACGAGGATCCGCGCCTCGGCGAGCGGTTCGACCAGCCCGCGGATCGCCTTGACGTCCGGGGTGCGCGCGCGGCGGATGAACAGTCCGCTCGGCAGTTCCCGGGCCTCGGGCAACGGCGGCGTCCCGGGGTCGGACCCGGCCGCAGCGGTCACCTGGGAGGCGGTGGCCCGCTCATGCGTGGTGGTCGCCTCGGACACGGTGGGCGCCTCGGTGGCGGTGGTCGCCTGGGGTGCCGTGGTCGCCTCGGGCACGGTGGTCCGCTCGGGACCGGAGATCGGTGGCGTCGCGGGGTCGGCAGGCATTCCTCCATTCAACACCCGAGACTGCAATTTCCCAAGGTTCCTGAGAGCGGATCCGCCAAATAGCGCAAGGTCACGGGGCCTGACCCCGGGCCGGCGAGCAACGACGGCACGCCGACCCCGGGGCGTCGCTGCCGTGCCGGCACCGCCGACTGCGCGGTATCCGATGATCAACGCTCAATTGCGCGATCCATTCGAGATACTCCGCAGTCGGACGGTGATGGATCGGCCGCACCCGCTGCCGCATCCACCGCGCGCACCGAACACAGCGCGGACGCACCACCCGCTGCAGCACCCACCGAATCGCCCTCGACACAGCACCGACGCCGTACCCGGCACTCAGTAGACCCACCCGATACGCAGCACCGACGCCCCAACGCCGTCCTGACACAGCAGAATCCTGCGGTTCCGTTCTCAGGAACCGCAGGATTCTGCTGTATGAACCGCGGGCCGACCGGGCTCAGCGGGCCGAGCTCAACCGACCAGACTCAATCGGCCGGACTCAGCCGACGGACCTCAGTGGGCCGGCTCAGAGGGTGCGCTCGGCGCCTCCGGCCGCGGCCCCTCCGGCGGGACCCTCGGAGGAGTCATCCGCATCCGGGTCCGCGTGCGAGGTGGCCGCCGCGTTCGCGACACCGGCCTCCGGGATGGCCCCGCTCACGTCCTCGGACTCGTCCGCGCCCACGGTCACCGGCACCCGCTCGGTGTCGCGGCCGTCGAACGTGAACTTGGCGTCCGCGCCCTCGCCCTCGACATCGACGAACACCGTCTGGCCCGAGTGCAGCTCGTCGAACAGGATCCGCTCCGAGAGCTGGTCCTCGATCTCCGACTGGATGGTGCGGCGCAGCGGGCGCGCACCGAGCACCGGATCGTAGCCGCGTTCGGCCAGCAGGTTCTTGGCCTCCTGGGTGACCTCGACCTTCATGCCCTTGTCCGCCAGGCGCTCGTCCAGGCGGGCGAGGAACAGGTCGACGATCCGCACGATCTCCGGCTTGCTCAGCTGCGGGAACACGATGGTGTCGTCCACGCGGTTGAGGAACTCCGGCCGGAAGTGCTGCTTGAGCTCGTCGTTGACGCGCTGCTTCATCCGCTCGTACGAAGTGGAGGTGTCCCCCTCGATCTGGAAGCCCAGCTGCTGACCCTTGGCGATGTCGCGCGTGCCGAGGTTCGTGGTCATGATGATGATGGTGTTCTTGAAGTCCACCTCACGACCCTGCGAATCCGTCAGACGCCCGTCCTCGAGGATCTGGAGCAGCGAGTTGAAGATGTCCGCGTGCGCCTTCTCGACCTCGTCGAACAGGACCACGGAGAACGGCTTGCGCCGCACCTTCTCGGTGAGCTGCCCGCCCTCCTCGTAGCCCACGTAGCCGGGAGGCGAGCCGAACAGCCGCGACACCGTGTGCTTCTCCGAGAACTCGCTCATGTCGAGCGAGATCAGCGAGGACTCGTCGCCGAACAGGAACTCCGCGAGCGCCTTGGCGAGCTCGGTCTTGCCGACGCCCGTGGGCCCGGCGAAGATGAACGAGCCCGAAGGCCGCTTGGGGTCCTTGAGGCCGGCGCGGGTACGGCGGATCGCCCGGGACACCGACTTGATGGCGTCCTGCTGACCGATGATCCGCTTGTGCAGCTCGTCCTCCATGCGGAGCAGCCGCGCGGACTCCTCCTCGGTGAGCTTGAAGATCGGGATCCCGGTCGCCGAGGCGAGCACGTCGGCGATGAGCTCCTCGTCGACGATCGCGGAGCCGTTCTTGGCGCCGGAGCGCCATTCCTTCTCCGCCTCGTCGTGCTTGGTCTGGAGCTTCATCTCCGCATCGCGCTCGTTGGCGGCGAGCTCGAAGTCCTGCGCGTCGATCGCCGCCTCCTTGCGATGGCGGGCCTCGACGATCTGCTCCTCGAGCTCCTTGATCTCCGGCGGGGTCGACAGCCGCGAGATCCGCAGCTTCGCGCCGGCCTCGTCGATGAGATCGATGGCCTTGTCCGGCAGGAACCGGTCGTTGACGTAGCGGTCGGAGAGGTTGACGGCTGCGGCGAGCGCACCGTCGGTGATCGTCACCTTGTGGTGCGACTCGTAGCGGTCGCGCAGACCCTCGAGGATCTTGATCGCGTCCGACAGCGAGGGCTCCGGGACCTGGATCGGCTGGAACCGGCGCTCGAGCGCGGCGTCCTTCTCGATGTTCTTCCGGTACTCGTCGAGGGTGGTCGCACCGATCGTCTGGAGCTCACCGCGGGCGAGCATCGGCTTGAGGATCGAGGCGGCGTCGATCGCGCCCTCGGCCGCGCCGGCACCCACGAGGGTGTGGATCTCGTCGATGAACAGGATGATGTCGCCGCGGGTGCGGATCTCCTTGAGGACCTTCTTCAGGCGCTCCTCGAAGTCACCGCGGTAGCGGGATCCGGCGACGAGCGAGCCCAGGTCGAGCGTGTAGAGCTGCTTGTCCTTGAGCGTCTCCGGCACCTCGTCGTTGACGATCGCGGCAGCGAGGCCTTCGACGACGGCGGTCTTGCCGACGCCGGGCTCGCCGATGAGCACCGGGTTGTTCTTGGTCCGGCGCGACAGCACCTGCATGACCCGCTGCATCTGCTCCTTGCGGCCGATGACCGGGTCGAGCTTGCCCTCGCGGGCGGCGGCGGTGAGGTTGCGGCCGAACTGGTCGAGGACGAGCGAGCCCGAGGGCGTGCCCTCCTCGCGACCGCCGGCGGCCACGGGCTCCTTGCCCTGGTAGCCGGAGATCAGCTTGATGACCTCCTGGCGCACGCGCCCGAGGTCCGCGCCGAGCTTGACGAGCACCTGGGCGGCGACGCCCTCGCCCTCGCGGATGAGGCCGAGGAGGATGTGCTCGGTGCCGATGTAGGTGTGGCCGAGCTGGAGTGCCTCGCGGAGGCTGAGCTCGAGCACCTTCTTGGCACGCGGGGTGAACGGGATGTGGCCGCTCGGGGCCTGCTGTCCCTGGCCGATGATCTCGGTGACCTGTTCACGGACCTGGTCGAGCGAGATGCCCATGCCTTCGAGCGCCTTGGCGGCGACGCCCTCGCCCTCGTGGATGAGGCCGAGCAGGATGTGCTCGGTACCGATGTAGTTGTGTTTGAGCAGCTTGGCCTCTTCCTGCGCCAAGACCACTACGCGACGGGCACGATCTGTGAACCGTTCGAACATTTGCCCCTCCTCGGTCTGTTGATTCCTTCGACTCTAACCACCGCTCGCGGCGATTTATTGCGGTTTCGCGGTCAGCCGAAAGGGATTCGGCTCACGGCGTAATCGCCGGGTGCGGCGGCGGGAATCCGCATGACCGCGCGGGGTGATCGTGGGATGAGCGCGGAGTGGGCGTGGGTGATCCGCCGTTCCCGAGGCGCGGGCCGGCTTGGGCACAGACCGCAACCCGCCGTACTGCGGGGTATCCGAGGATCGACGCGCAATTGCGCGTTCCGTTTCGGATACTCCGCAGTTCGACGAGGCACTGCGCAGGGAGGGGCGACGAACGGGCCGGCCCTCGCGAGGAGGACCGACCCGTTCGATGAACCGTCCGCGGTGGCGCTGCGGTTCAAGTACTGCGCGTAATTCAGTGCGCGGCGTCGTAGGCCTCGAACACCTCAGCCGGGATGCGGCCGCGGTCGGAGACGTCGTGGCCGTTGGCCTTGGCCCAGGCGCGCACCGTCGAGGTGTCCGCGCCGGTGCGCGAGGAGGCACCTGCACCGCCGCCGGTGCGGCGACGACCGGTGGAACGCTGGCGGGAGGCCACGCGGCGCGCCTTCTCGATGTACGGGGCGAGGGCCTCGCGCAGCTTGGCGGCGTTGGCGCTGGAGAGTTCGATCTCGTAGCTGTGCTGGTCGAGCGAGAAGCTCACGGTCTCCGCGGCCTCGCTGCCATCGATGTCGTCAGTCAGCATGAGTTTCATTTCACGAGCCATGTTCGGGGTCCTTTCGGGAGGTCGATTCGACCGGCACGGTGGAGTCGTGCGCAGGCGAATCGGATGCATTCAGTGCGTCGTGAGTCGGATCCGCTCCGGACGAACGGAGATCATTCGGATCACCCGTGGATTCCGGGGACTCACCCGCGGAATCTTCGTTCTCCGAATAGAAACGGTCCATCTCCCTCCGTTCGATGCTGTCGGCGCGGACCACGGAACGGATGACGTACCAGAAGAGCAGTCCGACACAGATCGAAGGAAGGAGGACTTTGACGTATTCCATAATGAATCCTAACCGACGAATACCGCCGCGGCGAATAGAGAGCTGAAATATGATCTGGACAACACGGTTATTCTCCCACCGCGTGATGAGCACTTCATGTGACCGCGCGCCGCATATGCTCGAATGTGCATATCATGGAACGCCGCATCCGGCCCGGATCGCGCCGATAAACCGCACCTGAGGCGAATGCACTCTGCGCGGGATATCGGCCGCCACCATCGATCACCTCGCAGTTGTGCGGGTCACCGCAGAACGCAGAACCGGATAACCGGAATTCGCAGTGTCGCTGACCACAGGGCGATCCATCTGACGATGAAGCGGAGTCCGCTCACTTCTCGAGCGGCTTGACGAGCGGGAAGAGCACCGTCTCCCGGATCCCCAGCCCGGTGAGCGCCATGAGCAGACGGTCGATCCCCATGCCCATGCCGCCGCTGGGCGGCATGCCGTACTCCATGGCCATGAGGAACTCCTCGTCCACCGCCATCGCCTCGTCGTCGCCGCGCGCGGCGTCGCGGGCCTGCGATTCGAAGCGCTCGCGCTGGGTCACCGGGTCGATGAGCTCCGAATAGCCGGTGGCGAGCTCGAATCCGCGCACATAGAGATCCCATTTCTCCACCACGCCCGGCTTCGAGCGGTGCTCACGGGTGAGCGGCGAGGTGTCGAGCGGGAAATCGACGACGAATGTCGGCGCCCACAGCCGGTCGGAATAGAAGTGCTCCCACATCTCCTCGACGTATTTGCCGTGGCTGCGGAACACTCCTTCGAGATCGATATCGTATTTCTGCGCAATCTCCGCGAGCCGCTCCACGCTGGTCTCCGCGGTGATCTTCTCACCGACCTCCTCGGACAGCGAATCATACATGCTCACGACGGCCCATTCGCCGCCGAAATCGTATTCCGTGCCATCGGACAGGGTGACCTGGAGCGAACCGGTGGCATCGCGGGCGGCATTCTGGATGAGCGTCTTGGTGAGATCCGCGATCGAATGATAATCGCCATATGCCTGATAGGCCTCGAGCATCGCGAATTCCGGGGAATGCGTGGAATCCGCGCCCTCATTGCGGAAATTGCGGTTGATCTCGAACACGTTGTCGAGGCCGCCGACCACCGCCCGCTTGAGGAACAGCTCCGGGGCGATCCGCAGGAACAGCTCCATGTCGTAGGCGTTCATGTGGGTGGAGAACGGCCGGGCGGCGGCGCCGCCGTGGAGGGTCTGGAGCATGGGCGTCTCGATCTCCATGAAGCCGGTCTCCGCGAAGGTGCGGCGCAGGGAGATCATGACGTCGGAGCGGAGCTTGACCGCCTGGCGCGCGGCGTCGCGGGTGATGAGGTCGATGTAGCGCTGGCGCACCCGGGTCTCGTCGGTGAGCTCGGTGTGGAGCGCGGGCAGCGGACGCAGGGCCTTGGCCGCGAGCTGCCATTCCGAAGCCATGACGGAGAGCTCGCCGCGCTTGGACTTGATGACCCGGCCGCGGAGGAACACGTGGTCGCCGAGGTCGACGTCGGACTTCCAGGCGTCGAGCCGCTCCTTGCCGACCTCCTTCTGCGACAGCATGCCCTGGAGGCGGGTGCCGTCCCCGGCCTGCAGGGTGACGAAGCAGAGCTTGCCGGTATTGCGGAAGAACACGACGCGTCCTGCGACGGCGACGACGTCCTCGGTCTCCTCCCCGTCCTCGAGCGCGGGGTAGGCCTCGCGCACCTCGGCCAGGGTGTGGGTGCGGGGCACGTGGACCGGGTAGGGCTCCTGCCCCTCCTCGAGCAGCCGGACGCGCTTGTCCTTGCGGATCCGCAGCTGTTCGGGGTCGAGGTGGTCCGGGGCGTCGGCCGGGGCAGCACCGGCCTGGGCGGGATCAAGTTCTGGCATGGCTCCAAGGCTACCGCGTGCGGTGCGCCCGGCAGGAATCCGCGGTTCCCGAGGCGCCCGCCGGCCCCGGCAGGAATCCGCGGTTCCCGAGGCACCCGCCGGCCCGGCAGACCATGCACGGTCCCGGCCGCCCGGCAGGAATCAGAGCTCCTCAGCCCTCGAGGAGCTCGATGATCTGCAGGGCCTTGGCGTCGTCGATCGTGCCATTGCGCAGGGCACGGGCCACAGTCGCCCGGGCGAGCGCCCGGTACGTGTCCGCCACCTCGGTGGAGCCGGCCTCGACGGCCTGCTCGGAGAGCGCCTCGAGGTGGGCGCGCACGGTGTCGACGTCGCCGCGGCTCACGGGCCCGGTGAGCGCACCCGGCCCGGACTGCAGCGTGTTGTCGACGCTCGCGCGGAGCAGCGATGCGAGCACCCGCGGGGCGTCGTCGATGCCGAGCCCGGCGAGCACCTCGAGCGCCTGGCCGACGACCGCGACGGTGTGGTTCGAGGCGTGCGCGATCGCGGCGTGGTAGAGCGGGCGGTCGGCCTCGGCGACGACGATCGGCTCCGCGCCCATCTCGACGACGAGCGCCTGCCCGATCGGCAGCACGGTGCGGGCGGCGGTGACGGCGATCGTCGCCTCCTGCAGTCGCGGCAGGTCCATGCTCGTACCGGTGAAGGACAGCGAGGGGTGCAGGGCGATGGTGATGGCACCGGCCCGGGCGGCGGGCTTGAGCACCTCGGTGCCGAACCGGCCGGCGCAGTGCATGATGATCTGCCCGGGCTTGAAGCGGCCGAGCGCGGCGAGCCCGGACACGAGCTCGCCGAGCACGTCGTCGGAGACGGTGAAGAGGACGAGCTCGGCGCGCTCGACGACGGTCTCGATGTCGAGGACGGGCACCCCGGGGAGCATCGCCTCGGCGCGGTCGCGGCTCGCCTCGGAGGTGGCGGTGACGCCGACGACGGCGTGACCGGCGGCCCGCAGCGCCCGGCCGATGACCGCACCGACCTTCCCGCAGCCGACGATGCCGACCCCGAGCCGGGTCTGATCCTCGAGATTCATCGCACTCCCTCCCCTGCCCGGAGCGTCCGCCGGGCCCAGTCCACACAGGCTACCGGGCGCCGACGGACGCAGTCGCCGTGGTGCGACTCAGGCGTCGAGCAGCCAGTCGTTCGGAGCGAACAGCTCGTAGTGGACGTCGGCGGCGGCGACGCCGCGATCGTCCAGCTGCGTCCTGATGAACTGGAGGAACCCGTTGGAGCCGCAGATGTAGACGCTCGCGCCCTCCGGCAGCTCGACCGCACTGAGGTCCATGAGGCCTTCGCGGACCTCGCCCTGGAGCTCGGCGTCGGGGGTCCCGGTGCCGTACCAGGTGATCGCGGAGCCCTCGGCCAGACCGGCGGCGTACCCGGTGCGGGCGGCACCGAACGCGTCGACCTCGGCGGAGTCGTCGGCGTGGAGCGCGACCACGGTGCGGGCGGAACCGCTCGCGGCCAGGCTGTCGAGCATCCCGAGCATCGGGGTCACGCCGATCCCGGCGGAGATCAGCACGACCGGGTTCGTCGCCTGCGTGTCGAGCACGAGGTCGCCGGAGGGCAGGGTGACCTCGAGGGAGTCGCCCACCTGGACGTTCTCGCCGAGCCAGTTGGACACCTCGCCCTCGGGGGCGCTCTCCGTGGCACGGATCCGCTTGAAGGCGAAGGACAGCTCGCCGGCCGCGCTGCCGCCGCGCACCAGGGAGTACTGGCGCAGCTGGCGGGCACCGTCGGGCAGGCGTGCGCCGACGGACACGTACTGGCCCGGGAGGTGCCCGGGCAGGTCCGCCGAGCCCTCGGCGGCGCGCACGGTGAAGTGGACGATGTCGCCGGGCAGGTCCCGGCGATCGACCACAGTGGTCGCACGGAACACGTCGCCGGGCTCCACCCGGGCCGAGCGGTAGAGGTCGTACTCGAAGTCGGTGAGGACGTCGGCCATGAGCCAGTACACGGAGTCCCAGGCGGCGGCGACGTCCGGGGTGACGACGTCCTCGCCGAGCACCTCGACGATCGCGGCGAAGAGGTTGTCGTGGACGATCTGGTACTGGTCCTTGGTGATGCCCAGGGACACGTGCTTGTGCCCGATCCGCGAGAGCAGGTTGACCGGGGCCGGGGCCTCGGGGTCGACGAGCATGGTGGCGAAGGTCGCCACGGAGGCGGCGAGCGCACGCTGCTGGGCACCCTGCTTCTGGTTGCCGCGGTTGAAGGTGTCGGCGATGAGCTCGGGGTGGGCCTCGAACATGCGGGAGTAGAAGATCGGGGTGATCTCGTTGATCTTCGACCCGACGAGCGGCAGGGTCGCCTTGATGATCTCCTCGTGCTCCGGGGTGAGGCCGATGGAGTCGAGTTCCTTCTCGTCGAGGTAGAGGTCGGACGTGCTCATGGATTCTCCTGAACTGTTGCGGATTCACACACCGCCGCCGGCGGCATGCCTGAGCTGGTGGAACATCTGTGGGGAGCGCGCGGGCACCGGGCCCGAGGCGGTCAGTGCCCGGGCATCGGACCGGGCCGGGCCCGAGGCGGTCGGTGCGCGGGCATCGGGTCGGGCATGGCAGGGCAGGGTCGGGATCACGACACCGATGCCGGTCTTCCGCAGTCCGGGCCGGCGCGCTCGGTCAGCGGCGCCGCAGGCCCGCGGTCTCCCGGCGGGCCGGAGAGCAGGGTCAGCAGCACGGGTCCGGTCGGGGAGTCGACGAGATCGCTGAGGCAGACCTCGTCGAGGACGGCGAGGAACGCCTGCTCGGCGCGGTCGAGCACGCTCTTGAGCCGGCAGTTCCCCCGCAGCGGGCAGGTCGAGCAGTCGACGACGGCGCCGACCCCTTCGAGCTCGCGGACGATCGAGCCGATCGGGCGGGTGCGGCCCTCCTCGGTGAGTGTGAGCCCTCCGGTGCGCCCGCGCCGTGAGGCGATGACGCCGGTCCCGGACAGTCGGGAGATCGCCTTCGCCAGGTGCGTCTCCGAGGCCTCGAGTCGCAGGGCGAGCTCGGCGGTGGTCATGCGCGTCCCGGACTCGGCCGTGGCGAGCATCATGAGTGCGCGGAGGCCGAGGTCGGTGAACCGGGATACCTGCATGGGTCCACCGTACCTAAATCGGAGTCTATAACTCCAATTAACGGAGCGGGCCGTGCTCCACCGGATCCGGCCCTCCGCTATGCGGCTCCACCGGATCCGGCCCTCCGCTATGCGGCTCCATGACATCCGGCCCGCCCGTGTGCGCGTCGAGCGCGGCGCGAGCCTGCCGGGTGATCTCCGCGTGCTCGAAGAAGAACTCCTCCGCCGTCGCCGCCGTCTGGTGGCTCACCTGCGGCTTGACCGGGCCGGCGGTGGAGTGGAGGTCGACGCTCGCGAGTCCGAGCGCACGCTGGATCGGCCCGGCGAACACCCGCATCGACTGCACGCGGGCGTGCGGCACGCAGTCGACGCGCCGGTCGAGGCGGCCGGACCGGATGACGAGCATGCTGCCGGTGCGCACCCAGCCGTTGCGTCGGTAGGTCAGCGGGTCGAGCCAGCGCGAGGCCCGGTCCTGGTGGTGGAAGAGCGGCTCGACCCCCGGACCGCCGGCATCCGGACTATCGGCACCAGGACCGCCGGCACCCGGACCGCCGGCATCCGACGGCTCAGCATCCGACGGCTCGGCATCCGCGCCCGGCGCGGGGCCGGCGTACATCGCCTCGACCATGAGCTCGCGGCCGCTCAGGCCGCCGGGCACCTGCGGGTGCGGGAGCACGAGTCCGAGCATCATGAGGCACTGGTCGAGCGAGCCGACGGGCAGCAGAGTCGTCGAGGTGTTCTCCCCCTCCTGCCCGGCGATGGTGTACTCGGCCCGCCACCAGTCCGGGTAGCGCCACAGCAGCGGCTGGGAGAGCCGCACCGCCTGGATCCGGTCGAGCGGGATGATGCGGCGCGTGGTCGTGGTGAGCCCGTGCGTCACGGCGAGCCCATCGCGGGTGATGGTGACGGAGAAGTTCGACTCGTCGAAGGATTTCTTCACGACGCCGTACGCGGCGGCGAAGAGCGGGATGATCGCGACGATGCTGCCGGTGATCGCCTCCCAGCGGCCGATCACGGCGAGGACGACGAACCCGGCGAGCACCGCGAGGACGAACGCGAGCGTCACGAGGGTGCCGGTCGACAGCAGCCCGGAGAGCAGCACGGTGTGGGCGGGGATGCGCAGGATCCGGCCGTCGTCGTCGGCGCGCGCCCGCACGGTGTACGGCCGGAGCACGTCGGTGAGGGTGCCGCCGATGTCGCCGATCACCCCGGCCGCGGTCGGTTCGATCCGTGCCATGAGGCGGCTGCCGAGGTTCGCCCCCGGCGCCGAGGCGGCACTCGCCCGGCCGCGTCCGCCCGCCGGTCCGTCAGCACGGCCGACCGCACCTCCGGGATGGCTTCCGGGGCCGCTGCCGGGGGCTCCGCTCCCGGCGCCCGTATCGCCGGCACTGTCCGGAAGCGTCCCGGCGGGACCGTGACCGGCACCGGGAGCCGACCCGGATCCACCGGCCGGGTCGCCGGCCCGATGGCTGTCCTCGGCCGCGCGGAGTGCCCGCACCCGGTCGAGAAGCGCCTCACGGAGCTCCTCGGCGCGGTCGCGGCCGAGGAACTCGAGATCGACGGAGGAGTCCTTGCCGCCGGCGACGTCGAAGCGCAGCTTCGCGAGTCCGAACAGGCGCGGCACGAGCGGCTGGTTGATGTCGATCGCCTGCACCCGGTCGAGCCGGGCGGTGCGCAGCTGCCGGTTGAGCAGGCCCTTGCGCAGGTAGATCGCCTCGTCGTCGATGTGGTAGCCGGTGCGCCGCCACACGAGCCAGTTGAGGAACCCGATGAGGGCGAGGAGCAGGATGAGCCCGCCGAGGATCGCAAGGATGACGAGCGGGTGGTCGAGCAGCCAGGCGAGGATCCCGTCCGAGCCGGTGAATCCGCCGGTGACGAGCTCCTGGAGGAACTGCTGGCTCTGCGCCAGGAGCACGCCGATCGCGGCGAGGATGAAGAGCCAGCTCTTGAGCGCCGGGGTCAGCGGGTGGACCCGCCGCCATTCGGTGAAGTCGGAGGTGGTCGACCCGGTGTCGGGCGTCCCATGCCCGGGCTCCATCGGTCCGGGGTTCAACGGCTCGGGTGCTCCTGGTTCAGGCATTCCGGTCATCGGCGATCACAGCCCTGCGAGCCGGGCCTCGCCGCGGGCGGCGAGCGCATCGCGGAGGCGCTCGGCCTCCGCCGCGGGCAGTCCGGGGATCGAGGCGTCGGTGGCGGCGGAGGCGGTGTGGAGCTCGACGGTGGCGAGCCCGAACAGCCGCTCGATCGGCCCGGACTTGACGTCGACGAACTGCATCCGCCCGAAGGGCACCACGGTGGTCGAGCGGAAGAGGATGCCGCGGCGGATGAGCAGGTCGTCGGGGCGCTCGGCGTACCCGAGCCGCCCGACCTGGCGGATGAGGACGATCGCGCTCCACACGACGACGACGAGCCACAGCGCGGCGGCGGCCCACATCCAGGGACGCACGGCTTCGAAGATCACGCCGAGCACGATCATCGGGATGAGAAGCGGGACCATCCAGATGAGCAGTCCCAGGAGGTGGACCCCGATGAGCTTGCGGCTGACGGGGACGAACTCGATGTCGGTCATGCGGGATCGGCTCCTGCGGTGTCGTCGGGTGGCAGGGTGCAGTAGGACTCAACGATGAGCCCTACGATCATGAGGATCGCCGAGGCGGCGACGGCGAGCAGCATGCCGAGTGCGGCGCTCGCCCGCACCCCGCCGGCGCTGATGAACAGGTAGGCGGCGGCGCCGAGGTACCAGCCGGTGAGCAGGCTCCCGGTGAGCGAGGCGGCCTTGGCGAGCATCGCCGTGCGAGCGGCGGCGACGTGGTCGATGTCGCGGCTGCGGTCGCCGTCGTTCCACTTCTTGATCGGCCAGCCGAGGACGAGGAGGACGAGGGAGAGCACGATCATCCCGAGGATCGCCGGCCACGGCAGGCCGGGCAGCGCCTGGCCGAGCGACTCCCACACGTAGTGGAACGCGAGCGAGGCGAGGAGTCCGACGAACCCCCAGCTGAAGAGCTGCGTGGAGGTGGTCTGCTTCATCGCGCCTCCTCACTCCCGGGAGCCGGCTGCGGTGCCGGGGAGGTGGGCGGTTCCGGAACCGCAGGCCCCAGGGTGTCCGCGGTGCGCTCGATCCCGCCGGCGTCGGCGGCACGGGCGATCGCCTCGGCGAGGCCGACGGCCGCACCGGCGACCTCCACCCGGGCGTGCGGGGCGATCTCCTCCCAGGGGGCGAGGACGAAGGCGCGCTCGGCGGCCCGCGGGTGGGGCAGGTCGAGGCGGGGCAGCGCGAGGCGCATCTGCTGCGCCGGGTCGTC
Source organism: Brevibacterium pityocampae (assembly GCF_039541555.1). Classification (NCBI taxonomy): domain Bacteria; kingdom Bacillati; phylum Actinomycetota; class Actinomycetes; order Micrococcales; family Brevibacteriaceae; genus Brevibacterium; species Brevibacterium pityocampae. The sequence goes on from NZ_BAABGL010000003.1 coordinate 194,840, forward strand.
GAGCTCGGCACCCGGTGCGGCATACCGGATGAGGTCGATGTCGAGGGTGCGCGGGCCCCAGCGGACGTCGCGGGTGCGGTGGGCGGCAACCTCGATCCCCTGGGCGACGCCGAGGAGTTCGAGCGGGGTGAGTGCGGTGTCGACGAGGACGGCGGCATTGAGGAAGTCGGGCTGCTCGACCCCGCCGACGGGTGCGGTGCGGTACACGTGGGAGGCCGCGGTGACGGTGATGTGCGGGTGTCTTTCGAGCGCAGCGACCGCGGTGCGGAGCGCGGTGAGCGGCTCGCCGAGGTTTGCCCCGAGGGCGAGGACAGCGCGCGCCGATCCCTCCCCCGCCGCGTCTCCGCCGCGCGCGATCCCGGCCTGCGCCTCACCGGTCCCGGCGGGCCGGCTGACCGCGCTGCTCGCACCTCGGGAGCGGGTGACGGTGACGGACACGTCGGCGAAGGCGTGCGGGATCGGGGCCTGCGGCTTGTGGACGGTGACGGTGATCTGCGCGCAGTGGGCCAGGCAGCGGCGGGCGATCTCCTCCGCCACGCTCTCGATGAGGTCGAAGGGCTCCCCGGTGATCACCGCGACGGCCTCCTCGGCGAGCACCCCGTAGTCGACGGTGTCGGCGAGCGCGTCGCCGCGCCCGGCCGTGGAGAGGTCTCCGGGCACCTCGAGGTCGACGAGGAACTCCTGCCCGTCCGTGCGCTCATGGTCGAACACCCCGTGGTGTCCGAACGCGCGCAGCCCGGTGAGCCGGATCCGGTCCATCAGGGGACCTCGGAGTCCGGTCGGGTGCCGGGGGCCGGGCGGGAGGTCTGCGGCCCGACTGCCGCCTCCGGGCTCGGGGAGTCCTCCGCCCCGGCCGGGTCGAGCGGCAGCTCGGGTGCGCGGGCGGCGTGCTCGGCGAGCGCCTCGGCGACCTGCACGGCGATGAGGGAGCTGCGCGGTTCGTGGACGCGCACCGCCCAGGCCCCGGCGCGGGCGCAGTAGGCGCTGATCGCGGCGGTCGCTGAGTCCCGGTCGGTGTTCGTCACGCCGGCCGGGTCCTGCGGGTCGAGCAGGGAGGCGAGGAAGCGCTTGCGGGAGCCGGCGACGAGCAGCCGGAAGCCCATCCGGGTGAAGGCGTCGAGGCCGGCGAGGAGCTGCCAGTTGTGCTCGGCGTTCTTCGAGAACCCCAGGCCGGGGTCGAGGATGATGTCGGATTCGGCGATCCCGGCGGCGAGCGCGGCGTCGATCCGCTCGCTGAGCTCGGTGCGCACCTCGGCGACGACGTCGTCGTAGGTGTACTCCCCGTGGGCGTCGGTGAGGAGGCCGCGCCAGTGCATGAGGACGATGGGGGCGCCGGATTCGGCGGCCACGCCGAGCATCGCGGGGTCGGCGAGCCCGGCGGAGACGTCGTTGATGATGCGGGCGCCGGTGTCGAGTGCGGCCCGGGCGACGGCGGCGCGCATGGTGTCGACGCTGATCACCGCACCCTGCCGGGCGAGCTCGCGGGTGACGGGGACGACGCGGGCGAGCTCCTCGTCCTCGGGCACCCGGACGGAGCCGGGGCGGGTGGACTCCCCGCCGATGTCGATGATGTCCGCACCGGCCTCGAGCAGCGCGATGCCGTGGCCGACCGCCTGGTCGAAGTCGAGCCAGCGGCCGCCGTCGGAGAACGAGTCCGCGGTGACGTTGAGCACGCCCATGATCTGCGTCCGCATCGGCTCACTTCCCCAGGATCAGGCTCATGGCCTCGGCGCGGGAGGCCCCGTCGCGCAGCTGGCCGCGCACCGCGGAGGTGATCGTCGAGGCGCCGGGGCGCTGCACGCCGCGCATCGACATGCACAGGTGCTCGGCCTCGACGACGACGATGACACCGGCGGGGTTGAGGTGGGTGACCATCGCGTCGGCGATCTGCGCGGTGAGCCGCTCCTGCACCTGCGGGCGGCGGGCGTAGATGTCGACGAGCCGGGCGAGCTTGGACAGCCCGGTGACGTACCCGTCGGTGCCGGGGATGTAGCCGATGTGGGCCACACCGTGGAAGGGCACGAGGTGGTGCTCGCAGGTGGAGTACATCTCGATGTTGCGGACGAGCACCATCTCGTCGTAGCCGACGTCGAAGTGCACGCCGAGCACCTCGGCGGCGTCGCGGCCGAGGCCGGAGAAGATCTCCTCGTAGGCGCGGGCGACGCGGGCCGGTGTGCCCTTGAGGCCGTCGCGGTCGGGATCCTCGCCGATCGCGGCGAGGATCTCCCTCACGGCGGCCTCGATGCGCGGCTGGTCGACCATGTCAGTGCACCGGGCCCTGGGGTCCGCTCTCCGGGGGCTGAGTCGGGCCCTGCGGGGGCACGCCGCCGTGGCCCTCGTGCGGGGGCTGCGGGCCGGCGTCCGGCGGGGTCGGGCCCGGCTGCACCGGCGGCTGCCCGCCGGCACCGGGGGCGCCCGGCCCCTCGGGACCGGAACCGGGCGCGTGCGAGCCACCGGCACCCGGGCTTCCGGCACCCGGCGCGTGCGAGCCGCCGGCCATGACCTCGGGCTCGAAGGGGTTGAGGCGGCGCTCCGGGATCGGGATGGGGCCGCGCTCGGACACCGGGCGGTCGTCGTTGGCGAGCCACACCTCGCGCACGGGGCGCTTGGTGACGGGGGCGAAGATCGCGGCGAGCTCGTGCTGGTCGAGCGTCTCCTTCTCGAGCAGCTCGTGGGCGAGCGCGTCGAGGACGTCGCGGTTGGTCGTCAGCGCCCAGTAGGCGTCGGCGTGGGCTTCGTCGATGAGGCTGCGGACCTCGGAGTCGATGACCCCGATGGTGTCCTCGGAGTAGTCGATGCCGTGGCCGTAGCCCTTGCCGGCGAACGGCTCGGAGTTGTCCTCGCCGACCTTGACCATGCCGACCTTCTCGCTCATGCCGTACTGCGTGACCATCTTCCGCGCGATCCCGGTCGCCTTCTCGATGTCGTTGCTCGCCCCGGTGGTGGGGTCGTGGAAGACGATCTCCTCGGCCACCCGGCCGCCCATCGCGTAGGCGAGCTGGTCGAGCAGCTCGTTGCGGGTGGTCGAGTACTTGTCCTCCGTCGGCATGACCATGGTGTAGCCCAGGGCCCGGCCGCGCGGCAGGATCGTGACCTTGGTGACGGGGTCGGTCTGGTTCATCGCCGCGGCGACGAGCGCGTGCCCGCCCTCGTGGTAGGCGGTGACGAGCCGCTCCTTGTCGTTCATCAGCCGGGTGCGCTTCTGCGGGCCGGCGATGACGCGGTCGATCGCCTCGTCGACGGCGTACTTGTCGATGACGGTCCTGTTCATCCGCGCGGTGAGCAGCGCGGCCTCGTTGAGGACGTTGGCCAGGTCCGCGCCGGAGAACCCGGGCGTGCGCTTGGCGACCATCGCGAGGTCGACGTCGGGGGCCAGCGGCTTGCCGCGGGAGTGGACCTCGAGGATGTGCTGGCGGCCCTTCATGTCCGGGGCCTCGACGGAGATCTGGCGGTCGAAGCGGCCCGGGCGCAGCAGCGCGGGGTCGAGGACGTCGGGGCGGTTGGTCGCGGCGATGAGGATGACGTTGCTCGTCGCGTCGAAGCCGTCCATCTCGACGAGGAGCTGGTTGAGGGTCTGCTCGCGCTCGTCGTGCCCGCCGCCCATGCCGGCGCCGCGCTGGCGGCCGACGGCGTCGATCTCGTCGATGAAGATGATGCACGGCGAGTTGTTCTTCGCCTGCTCGAACAGGTCGCGCACGCGGGAGGCGCCCACACCGACGTACATCTCGACGAAGTCGGAGCCGGAGATCGAGTAGAACGGGACCCCGGCCTCGCCGGCGACGGCGCGCGCGAGCAGGGTCTTGCCGGTGCCCGGGGAGCCGTAGAGGAGGACGCCCTTGGGGATCTTCGCCCCGACGTCCTGGAACTTCTTCGGCTCGGCGAGGAACTCCTTGATCTCCTCGAGCTCCTCGAGGGCCTCGTCGACGCCGGCGACGTCGGCGAAGGTGACGTCCGGGTTCTCCTTGTTGACGAGCTTGGCGCGGGACTTCCCGAAGCTCATGATCTTGCCGCCGCCGCCCATCTGGGACAGGAGGAACCAGAAGATCGCGATGATGATGATGAAGGGGACGATGTTGAGCAGCAGGGTGGTGAGCCACGACTGGCGGGGCACCTCGTCGGTGTAGCCCTGCTCCGGGGCGGCCTGCTCCACGGCTTCGACGACGGCCTCGCCGCGGGGTTCGACGTAGTAGAACTGCACCTGCGTGCCGTACTCGCGGTCGTCGACGGTGAAGTCCTCGGTGAGAACGAGGTCGACGCGCTGGTCGTTGTCGACGATCTTCGCCTGCTCGACCTTGCCGTCGGAGAGCAGCTTGAGCCCCTGATCGGTGTCGATCCGCTGGAACCCGCCACCGGACAGCAGCATGGTGCCGAAGGACACGATGATGATGGCCAGGATGATCCATATCAGCGGCCCGCGCGCCAGCTTCTTGACGTCGGTGCCGCTCTTCTTGGTCTCGGCCATGGGTCCTCTCAGGCAGACGGATCGGTTCGGAGCACGGTCAGCCTACCCGAGTGGGTTGGGAATCCCTGTGACGGAGCGGAAGGGCTGGAGCCGCCAGGTGGCAGCGGACCGCAGCGCCGGTGGGCCACCGGTGCCGAGGCGCCCGCGCCTCGGCCTCGCGCCTCGGCCTCGTGCCGCGGCTCGCGGCCGCGGCGGGTCACTGGTAGACGTGCGGGGCGAGCGTCGCGACGAAGGGGACGTTGCGGTAGCGCTCGGCGTAGTCGAGGCCGTAGCCGATGACGAACTCGTTGGGCACGTCGAAGCCCACGTAGCGCACGTCGAGCTCGACCTTGACGGCCTCCGGCTTGCGCAGCAGCGTGCAGATCTCCACCGAGGCCGCGCCGCGGGAGCGGAGGTTGGACAGCAGCCACGACAGGGTGAGGCCGGAGTCGATGATGTCCTCGACGATGAGCACGTGCTGGTCCTTGAGGTCGGTGTCGAGGTCCTTGAGGATCCGCACGACGCCGGAGGACTTGGTGCCCGAGCCGTAGGAGGACACGGCCATCCAGTCCATCCGGACCGGGGAGTGGAGTGCGCGGGCGAGGTCGGCCATGACCATGACGGCACCCTTGAGCACGCCGACGAGGAGCACGTCCCTGCCCTGGTAGTCGCGGTCGATGTCGGAGGCCATCTCGGTGAGGCGGTGCGCGATCTGCGCTTCGGTCACCAGCACCTTCTCGATGTCGGTGCCCAGGTCGTTCTGATCCACTGTGTCAGCTCCTCGGTGCTGTGCGCGATGCTCGGGGTCCGGTCTCAGCGTATCCCAGAACCGGTGGGGGCCGGCGGGCCGAGCGGGGTGAAGATCAGCCCTCCGCCGGCAGCCCGCCGCACCTCTGCGGCGCCGGGCACCGAGACCGCGCCGCGGCGCCGCCCGGTGAGCAGATCGTCGACCGCCTCGACGTGGTGGGCGCCGACCTCCTGCGCGGTGCCGGCGTGCTCGCGCAGCCAGTCGCGCAGCACCCGGGTGCGCACCGCCTGCGGGAGTCCGGCAGCGCTCGCGTGCACCTCCGGGCCCGAGGTATGGGCCGGGCGGGCGGCCGCCGCCTGCGCCTCGAGGGCGTCGGAGTCGGCGGCGAGGAGGGCGGCGGTGCGGGCGAGCGCGCGGGCGGCGCCGGGGCCGAGTTCGGCCTCGAGCACGGGCAGGACGCGGGTCCGGGCGCGGACCCGCGCGAACCGGGGGTCGGCGTTCATCGGGTCCTCCCATACGGGGATGCCGGAGGCGGCGCAGGAGGCCTGTGTCTGTGCGCGGGTGACGTCGAGGAGCGGCCGCCACAGGTGCCCGGAGCGGGGCCGCATGCCGGCCAGGGACCGGGCGCCGGAGCCGCGCAGCAGCCCGAGGAGCACGGTCTCGGCCTGGTCGTCGCGGGTGTGCCCGGTGAGGATCGCCGCCGCTCCGCGGCTGGTGCGGATGCGTTCGAAGGCGGTGTAGCGGGCGGTGCGGGCGGCGGCCTCGATGCCGCCGTGAGCGGGGTCGACGGCGACGCGCACGGACTCGGCGGACAGGCCGAGGCCGGTGAGGCGCTCGACGACTGCGGCGGCGGTCGCGGCGGAGCCGTCCTGGAGGCCATGGTCGACGACGACGGCGTGGAAGCGGGGAGCGGGTGCTGCTGGTGCGGAGTTCTGTGCCAGGTCCGGGCGGGTGCCGACAGCGGTGCCAGCTCCTGAGGGGAGGCTCGGTCCCGGATCCGGGCGGGTGCCGAGGTGGGCGCAGGCGGCGGCGAGCGCCATCGAGTCCGCTCCCCCGGACACCGCGAGGACGAACTCCGGCGCGGGCCGCGGCGCGGGCTCTTGCCCGTGCTGCGGGGCCGGGGCCGCGACGGCGGGGTGGTCCGGTGAGTCGGCGGGCGCCTCGGCGAGCAGGGCGCGCACCGCGTTGCGGATCTCCGCGGTGGCCCTGTCCAGGCGCGGCAGTCGACTTCCTGCCGACCCGGTCATCCTGCCGGTCCCGTCATCGCCGCCGCCTCGGCCGTGGTCCTGCCATCGGAGCAGCCTCAGGCGTCGCCGGGGCGGGGCACGCGGGCGAGCCAGAGTGCGGGCTCGGCGATCTCCGCCGCGCTCGGCAGGAGCTCGGGGGCCTCCCACACGGCGGCGAGCCCGTCGTGGCCGCGATCGCGGACGACGGCGCGGACGAACGCGGCACCGCGGGCGTACTGGGCGATCTTCTCGTCGATGCCGAGCAGCGTGGAGACGATCGCGCGGATCCCGGTGGCCGAACGCCTCCGCGCGTCGAAGGCCCGGCGGATCCGGCCCACGCGCGGGATGACCTTCCGGCCGACGGTGTCCATGAGGACGTCGGCGTGGCCTTCGAGGAGGCTCATGAGGGCGCCGATCTCCTCGACCGCGGCGGCCTGCTCCGGTCCGACGACCGCATCGAGGAGGCTCTCGCCCTCGCGCAGCGCATCGGGCAGGGCGCGCAGGCTGTCGAGGAACTCGTCGCCGGCCTCGGCGCCGAGCAGCGGGTTCAGCAGTCCGTCGATCCGGGAGCGCAGGTGATCGGCGAGCCAGGGCGCGGCGGCGAACTGGACGTGGTGGGTGCGCTCGTGGAGGGCGACCCAGAGCCGGAAGTCGCGCGGCGGGACGTCGAGGGCGTGCTCGACCTCCCACACGCTCGGGGCGACGAGGTAGAGCACCCCGGCTTCCCCGGCGAAGGGGTCGAACTGGCCGAGCACCCGGGAGCCGACGAGCGCGAGCGCCCCGCCGAGCTCCACCGAGGCCGTAGTGCGCGCCGAGCGGTCCCGCAGCCGCCGGAGCATGCCGGGGCCGCGCGAACCCTGGGGCACGGTCCCGCGCGAACCCTGGGGCACGGTCCCGCGCGAACCCTCGGGCCCGGTTCCACGCGAGCCGCTGGGTCCGGTCCCGGCGGTGCCGCCCGGCGTGGGCACTCCTCCGTGCGCCGTGCCGCGCTCCCGCGCCCCGCCGGACTCGCCCGGCTGCGCGCCGGAGAGAAGGCTCGCGAAGGTCTCCGCGTTGGCCTGCACCCAGCCGAGCCGGTCGACCACGCGGGTCTCCCCGGCGGCCAGGCGCGCCCGGGCGGCGTCCTCCACCGCGGGCGCCAGGCGCATCGCGTCGAGGACGAGGTCGGTCGAGGTCTCGGCCGCCTCGCGGAGGTCGTGGACGAGGGCGCGCGCCTCGGCGGGGTCCGGCAGCGCGCCGGGCGGCATGAGCTCGCGGGCGGCAGCGGTGACGGCGGGGACGGAGATGAGGTTCACGGGCACCCGCAGTCGGCGATCGCGGTGACCGCCTCGTCGACGACCTGCCGGGCGCGGCCGGCGGTGCCGGGGTCGAGGTCGTCGGCGAGGATCGAGAACACGATGAGCCGGCCGTCGGCGGTGAGCACGGAGCCGGCGAGCGAGGTCACGGTGCGCAGGGTGCCGGTCTTCGCCGACACCTTCCCGGCGGCGTCCCGGGTGTCCTCGTCGAGGTAGCGGTCGAACAGGGTGCCGGACAGTCCGCCCACCGGCATGCTCGGCAGGAGGAGGGAGAGGTCGCCGTCGGTGGAGGCGGCCTCCTGGAGGATCGTCGTGAGGTCGTGCGCGGAGATCCGGTTCGCGTAGTCGAGTCCGGAGGTGTCGGAGAGCTCGATCGAGCCGGTGTCGAGCTGCTGGGCGGCGAGCGCGTCGATGACCGCGGCGGGCGCCTCGGCGGCGGCCCCGGGGCGGCCGAGGGCGAGCGCGACCTCCCGGCCGATCGCCTCGGACACGACGTTGTCGCTGGCGAGCATGAGGTGGCGCACCACCCCGGCGACGGGCGCGGACTCGACGAACGCGAGGTCCGTGGCGCCCTCGGGTGCAGGAGCGGGTGCGGCGGTGTCGACGGCGATGCCATGGCCTTCGAGGGCTGCGGCGAAGGCGTCGAGCGCGACCTGCGCCGGGTCCTCCTGGCGGGGGGTGCCGCGCTGGGTGGAGGTGAGCCCGGAATCGGTCATGAGGGGTTCGATGGGTGAGATGTAGCCGTTGCCGATGTCCGCGCGGTCCCAGCCGGGGTTGAACGCGGGCCCGGAGTAGCGGGAGAGGTCGGCGGCGACGGTGACGGTGTCGATACCGGCCTCGCTGAGGGCGGCGGCGGTGTCCGCGGCGAGCGTGCCGAGCCCGGCGTGGCCCATGACGCCGTCGGGCTTCGACTCCCCGGTGCCCAGCAGCACGTCTCCCCCGCCCACGAGGTGCACGGTGGCGCCGGCGTCGGACTGGCCGGAGAGGCGGGTCTCGGTGCGGAAGCGGGTGTCGGCGCCGATCGTGCCGAGCGCGGCGGCCGCGGTGAGGACCTTGGTGACGGAGGCCGGGGTCTTGGCGCTGTTCTCGTCCGCCGTGTAGAGCACCTCGTCGGTCATCGCGTCGCGGATGTCGATGCTCAGCCCGCCGGTCATCCCGTCCTGGTCGAGGATCGGATCGATGCGCGAGGCGAGGTCCTGCGGGATCGGGGCGGACTCCGGCAGAGGGCTCACCGGTTCGGCGGGGACCGCGGCAGCCCGGGGCTGCGGCAGCGCCTGGACGGTGATCGGCGGGTCGAGGGTGAGGATTCCGGGAGCGACGTCGAAGGCGTCGGCGGTCCCGTAGCCCACGAGCGCCAGGGCGAGCGCGCCGGCGGTGAGCGGCAGGGCACGCGAACGGCGCCGGTCGCGGCGCCGGGCGTCGCGGCGGCTGCCTCGGGTGTCCTCCACGTGACCGTCCTGTCCTGTCGTGTGCAGTGGTGCGCTGTGCGGTGGTGCGGGCCGGGCGGTCCCGGCGGGCACCTCGGGGAGCGGTACCGGCCCTGCGCCGCTGTGATGACGCGGTGCGCGGCGCATGGACCGATTGCGGGCCGCGGCTCGCCCTTCATTATGCTAGTGGAGTCGCACAATGCTCGTGGCGCCGCACACAGCACGTCGTGCACCCCGTTCGCACATCATTTCTAGGAGTCCGCATGGAACTGCTCGCCACCGTCGAAATCCCCAAGGGTTCGCGCAACAAGTACGAGGTCGACCACGAGACCGGTCACGTCAAGCTCGACCGCTACCTCTACACCTCGATGGCCTACCCCACGGATTACGGGTACTTCGAGGACACCCTCGGCCTCGACGGCGACCCGCTCGACGTCATGGTGCTGCTCACCGAATCGGTGTTCCCCGGCTGCGGCGTGGACGTCCGCCCGATCGGCATGTTCAAGATGACCGACGAGGCCGGGGGCGACGACAAGGTCCTCGCCGTGGTCGCCGGCGATCCCCGCTGGGACGCGATCCAGGACATCGACGACGTCGACTCCTTCACCCGCGACGCGATCGAGCACTTCTTCGTCCACTACAAGGACCTCGAGCCGAACAAGTTCGTCAAGGGCTCGAACTGGGTGGGCCGCGAGGAGGCCGAGGCAGAGGTCAAGGCCTCGCTCGAGCGCTTCCAGGCCGCCGGCGAGCCCTCCGAGCCCGACGACCGCGAAGGCCGCCAGGGCCGCGACGTCGAGTGAGCTGAGCTCCCCGCGCGCAGCGGCGAGTCGAGTCGGGTTTCCGGCCGGGCGCCTGCCGCGCTCCCGCTCCTCCGCTGAGGTGTCGATCCAGTACGGTTCCGCACGGGAATCCGCACTGGATCGACACCTCAGTCGTATTCAGGGATCAGCCGGGCGCAGGTGCTCGGCCGGGCGCGCACGAGAGAGTGACGCGCGCCACAGAAAGCAAGTTAGGGTGACCTAACTCACAGACGCGGCGGCGATATGGGATTCTCGTGGCATGCATCTCGATCACGTCTCCTTCGCCAGCGAACACGACGGTCTGCAGGCCACCGCGGCCCGGATCTCCGAGAAGCTCGGGATCGAACCGTACGACGGCGGCGTCCACCCGCGGTTCGGCACCCGCAACCTCATCTTCCCGCTCGCCGACGGGCACTACCTCGAGGTCGTCGAAGCCCTCGAGCACCCCGCCGCGCTGAGCACCCCGTTCGGGCAGGCCGTGCGCGCCCGCAGCGAGCTCGGCGGCGGCTGGATGGGCTGGTGCGTCTCCGTGGACGACCTCGGCTCCGTCGAGGACCGCCTCGAGCGCAAGGCCGTCGACGGCAACCGCACCCCCGACGACGGGGTCGAGCTGCTGTGGAAGCAGATCGGCGTCAAGGGCCTCATCGCCGACCCTCAGCTGCCGTTCTTCATCCACTGGCTCTCCCCCGCAACCCAGCACCCCTCGGCGCGTGGCGCGGAGTCCGGCGTGACGATCTCCGCACTCGAGATCGCCGGCGACCGCGACCGGCTGCGCGAGTGGCTGGGAACCGACGAGCCCAAGCCGATCCCGGAGATCAGCATCGCCTGGACCGCCCCGCACGGCACCCCGGGGCTGATGTCGGTGACCTTCGAGACCCCCCGGGGCCCCATCACCCTCTGAGCGGCCGGCGCTCTCAGAGCGGGTCGACGGCGGCGAGGATGCCCGGCGCGAGGAAGCCCACGGCGTCGATGAGGGTGTGGGCGACGACGAACGGCATGACACGCCGCCACCGCAGGTAGAGCCAGCCGAACAGCAGCCCCATGAGGACGTTCCCGACGAACGGCCCCACCCCCTGGTACAGGTGGTAGGAGGCGCGGAACAGCGCGAGGCCGACGATGATCGTCCACGGGCGCACGCGCAGCTTCTCGAGCCGGTCGACGCCGTAGCCCAGGAGGAGCACCTCCTCGAGGATCCCGTTCTTCGCCGCCGACAGCAGGAGCACCGGCACCGTCCACCAGTAGGCGGAGAGGTTGTTCGGGAGGATCTCCGCGGTCAGCCCGGCCGCCCGGCCGGCCGCGTACACGCCGAGGGTGCCGATCCCGATGACGAGGAACAGCGCAGTGCCCGTCCCGAGGTCCCAGCCGGGACGCCGCAGATCGAATCCCATGCGGGTGGTCGCCGGCCGGATGTCCGCCGCGCCTTCACCGCGCACGGCGTCCGCCTTCCGGCTCCCTCGGAAGCCGAGCCCCCGCAGGGCAACTGGCCCGCCGCCGAGGTCGGCACCGGTGGCCGCCCACACCCGGTCGCGGTTGAGGAGGAACAGGACGAGGAGCACCGGCACGAGCGCGAACCCGATGCCGAGGAGCTGGTACACGAGGTCGAACCACGGCCGCGGGGATGCCTCGACGTTGAGCCGGGCCTGGGCCTCGGTGAGCGGTCCGCGGGTGGAGATGTCGATGAGCCGGACGAGCGCGTACACCGCCGACTGGCCGAGGGCGAGCGCGGCGACGAGCGTGAGCTCCCACCCCCAGCGCGGCCGCCCGAGGCGCTCATCCATCCGCGTCACCGTTCAGCGGCGGGACCCGGCTCAGCCGAGTCGGTCCCGCCCGCGTCACCGTTCGCGCTGTCGGCGCTCCCGCTGCCGGCGCTCTCACGGTCCCCGCTCGCGGCGGCCTCGGCGCGGATCCGCTCGGAGCGCGCCTGCTCGCGGCGGGCGTCCTCGGCGGCCTCGGCCTCGTCGATGACCTGCCCGCGGGTGAGGTCGCGGATCGCCCGCTTCTCCGACCGGCGCTCCTTGACGCCCTCGAGCAGCTGGTAGAGCACGGGCACGAGGATGAGGGTGAGCAGGGTCGAGCTCACGAGCCCGCCGATCACGGTGATCGCCAGCGGCTTGGAGATGAACACCCCGCCGCCGGTGAGTCCGAGCGCCATCGGGACGAGCGCGAAGATCGTCGCCGCCGCGGTCATGAGGATCGGCCGATAGCGCAGCCGCGAGCCGTGCACCACCGCCGTGCGCAGCGGCACCCCGCGCGCCCGGAAGTGGTTGATGAGGTCGATGAGCACGATCGCGTTCGTCACGACGATGCCGATGAGCATGAGCAGACCGATCATCGCGGTCAGGCCCAGCGGGGTGTCGGTCAGCAGCAGCAGGCCGATCGAGCCGGTCGCGGCGAAGGGGATCGACACGAGCAGGATGACCGGCTGCAGCAGCGACTTGAAGGTCGCGACGAGGATGATGAACACGATGAGCACGGCGGCGAGCATCGCCAGCCCGAGCTGGCGGAACGACTCGTTCTGCTCCGCCGTGGCACCGCCGATGTCCGCACTCACCGCGGCCGGCAGGTCCGCGTCCTCGATCCCCTGGGTGACGGCCGTGCTCGCCGCGCCGAGGTCGTCCCCGGCGGGCGTGACGCTCACGGTGACGGAGCGCAGGCCGTCGGAGTGGGTGATCGTCGGCGGGGTCATGATCTCGTTGACGTCGGCGATCTCGTCGAGCTCAATGGTCTCCGGCTCCGGCGCCGGGGCGGCGGGCGCACCCGGGGCTCCGGCACCGCCGCCGGGACCGGTGCCCGGTCCGGCACCCGGGCCGGGCGCCTCGGGAGCGGGAGCAGCGGCGGCGGACGCCGGCACGGTGATCTCGAGCTCGCGCAGCTCCTGCACGGATTCGATGCTGCCGTCGTAGAGGAGCACGCGGTGGGTGACGTTGTCGAGCACGACGGAGCCGAGCTGCTGTCCGCGCATCGCACGGGACACGATGCTGCCGACCTCGGCCTCGGACAGGCCGTTGTCCGCGGCCTCCTCGCGGTCGATGTCGACCTCGATGACCGGCTGCACCGCTTCGAGGTCGGTGGTCACCGTCTGCACCTCGGTCAGCCCGTCGAGCTCACCGGTGAGGGATTCGGCGGCCGCGGAGAGCTCGTCGGGGTCGTTCGCGGTGAGGGTGACGTCGATCGTCGAGCCACCGGGCATGGTGCCGCCGGCGAGCACCTCGACGTCGCCCACATCGGTGAGCTCGTCGAGCTGCTCCTGGAGCTCGGTGCCGAACGCACCGGTGTCGGTGCCGGGGGCGATGTTGACGAAGTAGTTGCCGGTCGTCGCACCGCCGCCGAACGCGAGGTCGCCGCCGATCGAGAGCTGGTAGGACTCGACGTCGGGGTGGTCGGCGATGACCTGCTCGACCGGTTCGGCGTCCCTGCCCGCCTGTTCGAGCTCGGTGCCCGGCTCGAAGGTCTGCATGACCTGGACGCTGTCCTCTCCGGTGTCGCCGAACAGCTCGGTCTTGAGCAGCGGGGTCATCGCGAAGGTCGCGACGAGGACGAGGAGCGAGGCGACGACGGTGATCACCGGGTGCCGGGTGGTGAACCCGATGACCGGGAGGTACGTCTTCTGCAGACGGGTGACCGGCGCCTTGAGGCTCGCGAGCTCGTCGACCTCGGCGGCCTCGTCGTCGGTCCGCGGGCCGACGATGGGCAGCTCGGACGTCGAGTGCCGACCCGACGGGTTCTCGACGTCGACCTCACGGGAGCGGGCGGCCTTCCGCTCGGCCTTCCATTCCGCGAGCGCGGACTTCCGGTCGGACTTCACGCGGGCCTTCTGCTCCCGGGTGAGCCTGACCCGGCTCTCGCGGGCCCGGAGGAACCAGTAGGCGAGGACGGGGACGATGGTGAGCGCGACGAGCAGCGAGCTCAGCAGCGCGATCGTCGCGGTCATCGCGAACGGCCGGAACAGCTCGCCGGTCTGCCCGGAGACGAAGACGAGCGGGAGGAACACGGCGACCGCGGTGAGGGTCGAGGCGGTGATGGCGCCGGCGACCTCGCCGACGGCGGCGAGGATGTTGGAGAACTTCGAGCCGCCCAGGGAGTGGCGGCGGCGGATCGATTCGATGACGACGATCGAGTCGTCGACGACGCGGCCGATCGAGATCGTCAGCGCTCCGAGGGTGAGCATGTTGAGCGTGTACCCGCCCAGCCACAGGCCGATGAGGGTGACGAGCAACGAGAGGGGGATGGAGATCGCGGTGATGATCGTCGCGCGGACGCTGAAGAGGAAGACGAGGATGACGACGACGGCGAACACGAGGCCCAGCAGACCCTCGGTCATGAGGTCCTCGATGGACTGCTCGATGAACGGCGCCTGGTCGAACACCGTGACGAACTCGACGTCGCCGCCCATGGTGTCGGTGATCTCCGGCAGCGCGGCGATCACGGCGTTGGAGATCTCCACGGTGTTCGCGTCCGGCTTCTTCGACACCGAGAGGGTGAGCGAGGGCTCGCCGTTCGTGCGGGAGATCGAGGTGGCCTCCTCGTCGCGGAGCTCGACGTCAGCGACGTCGCGGACGAGCACGGGGCCGTCGGGGCCGGCGAGAGCGATGTCGGCGATCGCCTCGACGCTGCGGATCCGGGTGCCGATCTCCACGGGGGCGGACCCCTCGCCGGTCTCGAGCGCACCGGCCGAGGTGGGCACGCCGTTGGCCTGGAGGATCGAGGCGAGCTGGTCGACGGACACGCCCTCGTCCTCGAGGTCGTCCTCGCGGACGGTGATCGCGACCTCCTGCGGGAGGTCACCAGCGACCTCGACCTGCCGGACGCCCTCGATGTCGCGCAGCTCCGGGACCGCGATGTCCTCGAGGTCGGCGGCGAGCTGGTCGGTGTCCTCCCCGCCGGTGACGGAGAAGACGATGATCGGGAAGTCGTCGAGCCCACCGGACATCACCGTGGGCTCGACCCCGTCGGGCAGCTGGGACTCGACCTGGGACACGGCGCGCTGGAGGGAGCGGACGATGTCGTCGGAGCTCGTGCCGTAGGCGGTCTCGACGGTGATCTGGGCCGACCCGGTCGAGGACACCGAGGACACCGACTCGACCTCTTCGACGCCGCCCAGCGCAGCTTCGAGGGGTTCGACGACCTCGGATTCCACGGCCTCGGGCGAGGCGCCCTCGTACTGGGCGGAGATGAACGACTGCGGGAGCTCGAAGGAGGGGAAGAGCTCCTGCTTGAGGGCGCCGGCCCCGATGACGCCGAAGACCACCGCGCACACGGAGATCAGCGCGATGAGCGCCCGGTTCTTCAGGCTGATGAACGTCAGCTGGTTCACAGGGGGAGGTCCTTCGTCCGGGAGGCAGGTCCCCCTCATTCTAGGAGTCGGTGCGCGCGGGGGCGCTCAGGGTTCTCCCCGGATCCGGGTCGGGGTTTCCCCACCCGGCGGCGTGGTGTCGCGAGACGTGAGCGCGGGCCGGGCGCGAGGCGGTGGCTCCCGCAGCTCGGCCGACAACGGTGCGCTCTCGCGGGCCGGGCGCGAGGCGGTGGGCTCTTACCGCTGGGCCGGCTGGGACCCGTCCTCGCGGGACGGCAGCGTCTCCCGTCCGGAGAGCCAGACGACGAACGCGAGGAGGACCACCGCGCCGGACACCGCGAAGGCTGCGGAGTAGCCGAGGGATTCGGCGAGGAGGCCGGCGATGATCGGCCCGAAGATCGCCCCGGTGTCCATCGCCATCTGGTAGCGCGAGAGGACGACGCCGCCGGCGCGGTGGGGTCCGACGACGTCGGCGACCACGGCCTGCTGGGACGGGTTGAGCAGGCCGGCGCCGATCCCGGCGATCGCGGACAGGACGAAGAACACCGCGACGCTGCCGGAGAAGCCGAGGGCGATCGTGCTCACGCCCATGATGAGCAGGCCGGTGAGGATGAACGGGCGGCGGCCCAGGCGGTCGGCCCAGCGGCCCACCGCGGCGACGGCGACGGTGTTGCCGAGGGCGAACACGGTGAGCGCGAGTCCGGACACCCCAGCTCCCGCGCCGAGGACGTGGAGGGCGAAGAGCGGGTAGATCGCGACCCGGATGCCCATGGACGTCCAGCCGTGGGCGAGGACGGACACGAGGGCGGCGCGGTAGGCGGAGTCCTGCCATGCCTCGCGGAAGCGCATGGTCGAGCGGTCGGGCTCGACCGTGTCGGGTTCGGGGGACTCCCCGGCGGCAGTCCCGTTCGCGGGATCCGGCTCCGGGTCCCCGTCCTCGGCCGCCCGCTCCTCGGCTGCTTTGGCCTCGGCGGCGAGGAGTCGCTCATTGCGGCCGAGCCGGAAGTACACGACGGCGGCGGCGATGACGAGGGCGACCGCGTAGACGAGGAACGGCACGCGCATCCCCCACCCGGCCATGAGGCCGCCGACGACGGGGCCGAAGATGTTGCCGAGCAGGAAGGCAGTGGCGTAGCGGCCGGCGGCGCGGGCCCGGGCGGTGGGCGGGGCGAGGCGGATGATGAGCGCCATCGCGGACACGGTGAACATCGTCGAGCCGAGCCCGCCGAGGGCACGGAAGAGGAGGAGCTGCCAGTACGTCTGGGCGAGGGCGACGGCGAAGGTCGAGGCGGCGACGATGAGGAGGCCGGTGACGTAGACGGGCCGTTCGCCCAACCGGTTGACGAGCCTGCCGCCGGCGGGTGCGGACACAAGCCGGAAGAACGCGAAGGAGCTCACCACGATCGTCGCGGCGGTCACCCCGAGCCCGAAGGATTCGGCGAACTGCGGGAGGACGGGCGCGATGATCCCGTAGCCGATCGCGACGATGAACGCCCCGGCGACGAGCACCCAGATGTCGGTGGGGAGCTTCGTCTCGTCGACGGCGGAGTCCGGGCGGGTGCGGGTCACCTCGGCGTCGCGCCCGGGGGCGCGTCCGGGCCGGTGGTCGGCGCCGCACCGCCATCGAGGCCTGGTGCGGCAGCGGGATCCGGGTCGGCAGCGGGACCCGGGGCAGCCTCGGCCTCGGCACCTGGATCCGGCACGCCCTCGGCGCCGGGAAGGCGGCCGAGGAACGGGGCCGGGTCGAGCGGCGGGCGGTTGGAGGCGGCGAGCTTCTCGCGGAAGGCGGGGTCGATGTCGCCGACGTAGAGCCACCCCATGAGGAGCTCGTCCTCGGCGAGCCCGTGGAGGGCGCGGACGGCCGGGGCGTTCGCCTGGACGCCGGAGCGCCACATGACGCCCCAGCCGGCCTGCCACAGCGCGAGCTCGAGGAGGTGGGCGGCACCGGCGGCGGTGGCATGCTGCTCCCACGTGGGGACCTTGGGGTGCTCGGTGGGTGAGGCGATGACGGCGATGAGGAGTTCGGCGCGCAGCGGCTTGGGGTTGACCTCGCCGGGGGTGCGCTCGGTGCCGGAGGCGGTGTCGAGGGCCTCGCCCAGGCGCAGGCGGTCGTCGCCGCGCAGCAGCAGGAGCCGCCAGGGGCGCAGCGCCTTGTGATCGGCCACCGGGGTGACGGCGGCGAGGAGGTCGGCGATCTCCGCGTCGGTGGGGGTTGTGGGGCCGACCTTCGACACCGAGCGGCGGGAGGCCATGGCCTGCAGGACGGGGTCCTCGAAGTGCTTCACGACATCCACTCCGCGAAGCCGGCGCGGGCCCGGGCGAGCTTGGGGTCGATGATGTACGTGCAGTAACCGTTGTACGGATTGCGCGAGTAGAAGTCCTGGTGGACCTCCTCCGCGGGGTAGAAGGTGCCCAGGGGTTCGAGGGTGGTGACGATGGGCTTGTCGAAGAGCTTCTGCGCCTGGTCGATCGCGGTCTGGAACATCTGCCGCTCGTGCTCGTCGCGGTAGAACATCGCGGAGCGGTACTGGGTGCCGACGTCGTGGCCCTGCCGGTTGAGTGAGGTGGGGTCGTGGCCGGTGAAGAACTGGCCGAGGATGACCTCGGCGGGGACGATCGATTCGTCGAAGGTGACCTGGAGGGCCTCGGCGTGGCCGGTGATGCCCGCGCACACGGAGTAGTAGTCCGGGTTCTCGACCTCTCCCCCGGTGTATCCGGAGATCACGTCGGTCACGCCGCGAGTGCGGCGGTAGACCGCGTCGAGGCACCAGAAGCACCCGGCGGCCAGAGTGAGAGTCTGCATACCGTGTAGGACACCCGCGGCCCGGCGATTATTCCGTGGGGCCTCGGGTGGTGGGGTGGCGGTTAGGTAGTGCGATGCCAAGGCGCCGGCCGGCCCGGGTTGGTGACGGCCAGCACCTGGGCGGCTGCGCGTCAGCGGTCGCGGGCGACGATGTGGCCGGCGTGCTTGAGCAGCGGGGCATCGATCATCTTGCCCTCGTAGCTGAAGGCCCCGGCCGAGGTCTCGGCGAGTTCGAGCACGGCGCGCGCCCAGGCGAGCTGCTCCGGGGTGGGCCGGTAGGCGTCGCGGACGACGGGGATGTGCTTGGGGTGGATGGAGACCTTGCCGTCGAAGCCGCTCTCCACCGCGTCGGTCGCCTCGGCGGCGAGGCCGTCGAGGTCGTGGATATCGGCCCAGATCGAGTCGAGCACCCAGGTGCCGTGGGCGCGGCCGGTGAGCAGGGTCTGCGAGCGGACATGGAGCGCGACGTCGCGGTAGCCGCCGGAGGGCAGGCGGGAGGAGCCGCCGCCGAGGTCGGCGATGAGGTCCTCGGAGCCCCACATGAGGCCGACGACCTCGGGTGCAGCGGCGATCTCGGGGAGGTTGATGGCACCGCGTGCGGTCTCGATGAGGGCGATGACGCGGTAGTCGGACAGCGGTGCGGAGTCCGCGGCGGATTCCGCCTTGGGGAGCATGACGTGGGTGTAGGGCAGGGTGGCGAGGAGATCGAGGTCGGCGGCGAATTCCTCGGTGTCGCGCGGGTTGATGCGGATGACGGTACGGGCCGGGTCGAGGAGGTTCTCCGCGACTGACTGGCGGGCGGCGGCCTTGTCCGCGGGGGCGACGGCATCCTCGAGATCGATGATGACGATGTCGGCGCGCTCGGCTGCCTTGGCGTAGCGATCGGGGCGGTCGGCGGGGACGAAGAGCCAGGCCGGCCCAAAGTCGAAGCCGGCGGGCTGCGTCGTGGTCGCATTGTCAGGGTTGGTGCCGGTGCCGGCGGAGTCGACGGGGCTCATGCGGTGATCTCCGGGTTCTGCGGGTCGTGGGCGGAGGTGAAGACCATGGTCTGACGGACAGCCTTGGCGACGACCTCGCCGTGCTGGTTGCGGCCGATGTGCTCGAGGGTGACGATGCCCTGGTTAGGGCGGGACTTCGATTCGCGCTTGTCGAGGATCGTCGTCTCCGCGTAGAGGGTGTCGCCGTGGAACACGGGCTTGGGGAAGGCCACCTCGGAGAAGCCGAGGTTGCCGACGATCGTGCCCTGGGTGAGCTGGGAGACGGAGAGCCCGACGAGGGTGGCGAGCGTGAACATCGAGTTGACCAGACGCTGGCCGAACGGCTCCGTCTCCGCGAAGGCGGAGTCGAGGTGCAGCGCCTGGGTGTTCATGGTCACCGCGGTGAACCACGTGTTGTCGGCCTCGGTGATGGTGCGGCCCGGCGCGTGCTTGTAGACCGTGCCGACCTCCATCTCGTCGAACCAGAGACCGCGTTGGGTGATGGTTCTCGGTGCGGATGTGGGTTCGGGGTTCGCCTCGGTGGTCATGCCGATGTCCCTTCGTGTGCTGTCAATGCTGGTCGTGAACCCGATTCTCGCAGGCCCGGGCGTCGAGCGGAATGCGCAGGCCCGTTGGCGCGTGTTCTGTGCAGGTGAGTCGGCGATGGACACCCGGGGAGCACGAGCCGGATCCGGAATAGGGTGGAACCGTCCTGTCCCCCACCGAGGGAGCACTACATGAAACGCATCGGCATCATCGGCGCGGGAGCCGTCACGGCGGCCACCGTCTCGTCGCTCATCGCGCCTGCCGGGATCGACCCGGAGATTATCATCGTCAACCGCACGCACAAGCGAGCCGTCGGCCTGGCCGAAGACTTCACCTACGCGGCTGCCGCGGAGTCGCGGGCAACGGTGCGGGCGGGGTCGTATGCGGACCTCGCCGGTGCCGACCTCGTCATCATCACCGCTGGAGTCAACGAGAAGGACGGCGGGGCCACGGACCGGAATGATGACGAGGGACGACGGAAGCTCATCCCGGCGAACGCCCGGGCGTACATCGACATGATCGGGCAGCTGAGCGAGGTCGACCCGAAGGCGACGGTGCTCGTGGTCACCGACCCGCCGGACCCGCTGGCGTCGCTCGCGCGGCGGATCGCCCCGGAGATGACGGTGCTGTCCTCGGGCACGACGATCGATTCGCTGCGGTTCCGCTACTGGATCGGCCGGGAGCTCGGCGTGCCGGCCAGCGAGGTCGATGCGGTGGTTCTCGGCGAACACGGGACTTCAGCGGTCTACGCGTGGTCGTCGGCCCGGGTGGGCGGCCGGCGGGTGCTCGATCTCCTCGTGGAATCAGGCGCGGATGTCGTCGAGGTGCAGGAACGGATCCGGGAATCGGTGAAGTACTCGAACATCTCGATCATCGAGGGCATCGGTGCCAGCCAGCACGGGATCGGCTCGGTCGTCGCGGATATTGCAGAGGCGATCGTCGGCAACAGCCACGCGATCATGCCCGTGGCCAGCTACCTCGAGGAGTTCGACACCTTCGTCGGGATGCCGACGGTGCTCGGACGCGAAGGCGTGGTCCGCATCCTGCGGCCCGAACTCACCGAAGAGGAGCAGGCGCTGCTCGAGGAAAGTGCGCGGGTGCTGCGCGAGGCTGACGCAGTGGCGTTCGATGCATTAGAGCGGTGAAGATCACGGCGGGAGAGTTGCCGACTCCGACAGATCGATCACTTCCGAAGGTCCGCCAACCGTTCAGCAGAGTGTCGCGCACTCTCTGGTCAGAGAGCCAACATTCTCACAACCGAGGGGAACGAAACCCAGTACACTTCAGCAGCCCGGATTTCGTCAGACCTATTCGATACGCTAGGTGACAAGATCGCGCGTTCGTCAGCGCGAAGAGGTACCCCGCGGAGTCTCGAACCTCACCGGTGGTCGATTGGTGAGGAGACGGAATATGGCAGGCGATGGTCGTCGCGGTCAGATCAGCGAAACGGAGCGGTTAAAGGTGTACGTTTGTCCCGCGTCAAGTAGTTGGCAGGATTTCCTTGGTTTTGAATGTCGGGGTGGTGGGGTCGGCCAGGCCCAGGTGCACCTCCT